>CANQNL010000035.1 GCA_947625215.1 uncultured Bacilli bacterium
TGTTTGATGTCTGTTATTTTTATATCCCAGTTACTTGTTATACTTGCTGTTCCATTAATATTAAGTAATGTATTAAAAGCCGCATAGCCTACAGCCATTAATAATAGTACTCCGCAAAGTGTTCCTATTACTATATTTCTTTTTTGTCTTTCACTCATAGATTTTTCTCCTTACCTAGTTTATTCTATAAATATTATACCCCCCCCCCCCAGGTTTTTGGCAAGTATTTTTAAGGAAAAAATGAGTTTTTTACAAAACAAAAAAATCCCCTAAATGGGATTTTTTAGTCTTATTTTAAGCCAATTGATTTATAAGCTTCGTCAAGATCACTAGTATCATCAGTATATCCGCCAAGATCCATCTTAACTTCTTTGTCTTTAATAGCTAAAGTAAGTGGTGTTCCCCAGCCAGTATTTTCGGCGAAATAAGTAAGTGAAGATTGGAATTCAGTTCTATCTTCATCACTTAATGTATTTACTTGAATTGCATAAATTGGTATATTATTTTCACCTGCATATTCATCAATAATTGGATTAAATTTTTGGCAATAACCACAAGTAGTTTGTTCAACAACTAATACAAATGGATCACCGCTTTCAAGTAAGCACTTATACTGATCATAAGTAACGTCACCTATATTTTTATACTCTTCATTTGAGCTTACTTCACAAGCAAATTTTGATAGGCCAGCATCTTTTAAGAAATTATAAATATCATTATTATTTCCTAATACATCTTCTTTATAATCCTTAACTTCACCTTTCTTTATAACTACAATTGCATCCTTTTCAAATGATTTTTTATCTTTATAAGCTAAATCTTTTTCAATACTACTTAATTCTTTCTTTGAAACTTTATCCATATTTACATAATATAAAGCGTGTCCAACTTTAGTAGCTGCATTATTTAAATTTTTCTTTTCAGATTTGCTTAAACTTTCAGAAACTACGATAGCATTAGTATCATTTTTCTTAGCTAAACATTCATATTGTTTATAATCAATACTTCCTAACTTCTTATAGTCTCCATCTGATTTTACATCACAAGCAAATGTAGTATCTTTCTCTGGCCAAAAACTAATTAATAAAATTATACCAACTATTATTAAAATTACGGCAAATACTGTGATTAGTCTTTTGTTTTCACTCATAATCTTTTACCTCCTATTACCATAATACCACATTTTATTATTTTTATCTACTTTTTAACAGAAAATAATAAAAATCGGGTTATCCCGATTTATTGAATATTTTGTAATCTAGCAATACGATTAGCTGTACTAGGGTGAGTACTCCAAAATGAATCTTTTTCTTTACCTTTTAAAGGATTTACAATAAATAAAGATTCTGTAGCCTTATTTACCTGCATTGGCTGATTAGCTGTTTCTAATTTATTTAAAGCACTTATTAAGCCTTCCTTATTACGCGCAATTTCAACAGCACTAGCATCAGCTAAATATTCACGATTACGTGATATTGCTAGCTTTAATAAAGTTGCAAATATTGGCGATAAAATAATAAATACTAAGCCAATAAGCATCATTATTGCTCCAGCTTTATTATCGTTATCATTATTACTATACATAAAATGATATGATAACATATCAGCTAAAATTGAAACAAAACCTACCATTACAATAGCAATTGTTGATACTAATATGTCATAGTTTTTAATATGTGATAATTCGTGGGCTAAAACGCCTTCAAGCTCATATTTATTTAAAGTATTTAATAATCCTGTGGTTACACAAACAACTGAATGTTCTGGATTTCTTCCTGTAGCAAAAGCATTAAGCGCATCAGTTTCCATAACATAAATTTTAGGTTGTGGAAGTCCCGCACTTATACATAATGCTTCTAAAGACACATTTAACTGTAAAAATTCTTCACGAGTTGCTGGTCTAGCATTATTAATACTTAAAATCATTTTATCAGAATTATAGTAAGAGGCAAATGCAGAAATAAAGGCAAATGATAGTCCAATAGCTGCAGCTATATAGACATTGTGAACAAAAAATAATGAGAAAAAGTATACTACCAAAGTTAAAAAGGCAAAACAAAGAGTTATAATGAATCCAGTTTTAAGTTTGTTTCGGCGAACTTCTCTTAATATCATATTATAATTCCACCCTTACTACTTCTTTTTCATTATCATTAACTTTAAAGTACTCTTTTTCACCATATTTCATTATTTTAGCCATAATATTATTTGGAAATACAGCTATCGCCGTATTATAATGCTGAACTGTATCATTATAAAATTGTCTCGCAAAAGCTATTTTATCTTCAGTACCAGTAAGTTCTATTTGTAAATTTTTAAATACCTCATTGGCCTTTAAATCAGGATAACTTTCAGATAAAGCAAGTAATTTATTTAATTTATCACTTACCTCTTCACTATTTTTAGCCATTTCACTAATCGTAGTTGCCTTATTACGGGCATTAACAACATCAGTTAATACCTTACTTTCATATGATGCATATCCTTTAGTAACTTCTACTAAATTAGGAATTAAATCAGCTCTTCTTTTTAACTGATTATCAATTTGTGACCAAGCATTTTTGCATCTGATATTTAATCTTATTAAATGGTTATATAAAGCTATAATTAATACTAATATAATAGCTATAACAACTAAAATCCATACCATTTTAACTTTCCTCCTTAATTAATATTAGTTTATCATATTTATAACTTTTTTTAAAGTAGTATACCTATAATATATTATGATTATTTTTTCAAATTAAAAACAAATAAAAAATCCTTATAAATTAAGGATTCATTTTATAAATGGTCGGAGCAGAGGGATTTGAACCCCCAACAGCTTGGTCCCAAACCAAGTGCTCTACCAAGTTGAACTATGCTCCGATTATGGCGCGCCAGCCAGGAGTCGAACCCGGAACCTTTTGATCCGTAGTCAAACGCTCTATCCAATTGAGCTACTAGCGCAGGCTGACACTTTTTAATTATTATATTCACTTTGATTTAAAATAATGTCTAAAATTTCAAAGCACGATTAGATTTTATCACAATAATTTAAAGTAGTCAATATTTTTGCCTTTAAATAAGAAAAAAACATATAATTTTATATGCTTTTATTTAAACTAGTTTTTTCGTCATTATGATAATTTTGACTAGCTTTATCCATTTTTCCTTCTTTCATTATCATATATTGATTATTAAAATTATCCATATTACTGTTTATAACATCATAAATAACGTTTTTATTATCATAATGTTCAATAAAATTTTGCGCACTTTTTACAGTCTTTTGCATACCTATAAAAATCTCATCAGTTTCAATATTTAATTTATTTAATTCATTATAATTATCAGTAATATATGAAGAAATTTTAGAAAATAAGTTAATATGATAACTACCAATGATTTTATGTAAATCTTCAGGTACATTATCATCATAATTTAAAAATTCATCAACTTTATCCTTTTCTAGTTTCCAAAGCGGAATAATATTTTCTAATATATTTTTTCTTATTGCTTCAGGATAAGTTTCAAGATTTAAATTTTCTAAACTATTATTATTAATGTTATAAATCAAGTGATCTTTATATATATTAGCAATATCCTCATCTGTTTCTGGAGTTCTAGTTACCAACTTCTGAAAATTTTTAACAGTTCCATTTGTATTATAAAGTCTATTTAATACAGGATATTCTTTTATATACTCTGGATAATCACTTATAATTTTATTTAAATTTTGAACATAATAAATTTCTTTAGGCATTATGTTATTGTTTTCATCCGTACAATATTCATACTGCATTTCACGCTTATTTTTATCCTTATATTCATCCTGCTTTAAATCTCTAACTACTTCTTCCATCTCTAAATTATAATATAAATCTTTTGCTTTGCTATATCCCACATCATCAGCATCAATTTCAACTTCCATATACCTATAATTTTTTTTATACGCATCAAAATCATCCGTTGATAAATATTTTCCCAGTAACTGACGTGTAACGAAATTTAAACTTTTAATTGAATCAGGGTTCTTTAAAGCCATATTATATTGAATTAAATGTTCACTTTCGTGATAAATAGTTTGTAATAATTTCGATAATTTAGAAGTTTTAACATTATTTTTACTAATGTATATTTGACCTAATGATTCATAGCTATATCCAACAATATCATCATCTTTAATTAATAAATCACTAATATATACTTCACTATTTAAATTATATTCTTTTAACATTTGATTACTTGCATAACTTAAGATAAATCGTAGTTCCTGTTTATTATTAGGAACATCATTTTTCTTAACCGCATTTTTAAAATATGTCTCTTGAACTTCTTGTAGTATTTTATTTTTTGTATTTATATTTCTAAGAAAAAAACTCATTAAATAATCTTTTTCATTATTATTAAGTCCTGATTTAAACATTTTTTTATAAAGTTTTAATGCAGCCTTACTTTGATTTTCCAAAGCATTAGTTAATACTACTATAGCATCATTACTAAATATATATGGAATGTTTTCAATATTAAGTAAATTACTATCTGAAAAATGAACAGTATCCAAACAAAATCTTTTAGCTATTATAGCAGCATAATCACTCATAAGTTTTTGTTCATCATCACTAGCCGTATTATAATGTTTTAAGATATAATGCTCAATTCCTTTTTTTATCATAATATCTGATTCAAAATCTGAATAATAAATTTTTTCTATCAAATTTGCAATATTATAAGTTTGAAGAATATCAATAACCTTATTTTCATCAATGGTATCTATTATATGTTGACTATATTCCATATGCATCACCATAACTATTATAGCACGTTTATTAATTTAAGTTTCAAATATCATAATTTACAATGTAAAATTATCTAAATATTATATTTAGATATTAAAAAACTATTACCTATGTAATAGCCTATAAATTCATTGTTTATTTGCATAAAAGCCCTTAATTTACAAGGGCTTATTTTTAACTGGTGGCTCCGGACAGAATCGAACTGCCGACACGAGGATTTTCAGTCCTCTGCTCTACCGACTGAGCTACGAAGCCAAGTGGCGGTCCCGACGAGAATTGAACTCGCGATCTTCTGCGTGACAGGCAGACGTGATAACCGCTACACCACGGGACCAAAATGGTTGCGGGAGCTGGATTTGAACCAACGGCCTTTGGGTTATGAGCCCAACGAGCTACCAGACTGCTCCATCCCGCGATATAATAAAAATAAAATGGCGGAGAAAGAGGGATTCGAACCCCCGCGCCGTTGCCGACCTCCCGGTTTTCAAGACCGGTCCCTTCAACCAGACTTGGGTATTTCTCCAGATGGTGCCTAAGGCCGGACTTGAACCGGCACGGGATATGACTCCCGCAGGATTTTAAGTCCTGTGCGTCTACCAATTTCGCCACTCAGGCATCTTCACCATATTAATTATATGCCTCTTTGATAAGAGACATACTAATTATAACACATTTTGAAGAAAAATAAACACTTTTTTAACTTTTTTATATAAAAAACGGCAGAAAATGGTCGGAATCAATAAATTTTAGCTTATATTTTTGTTTTACCAATTATTTAAAGTATATAGACCTATTAATTATTTCTTCTTTAGACATTTTTGAAATTTGGCTTTTTTCCTTTTCAATTCTACCTTTTAATTCAGGGTGATACTTTTCTAACAAAGAAAATGCATAATCTAAATTACCTGTTTCAGCATAAGTTAAAGTTGCGCATTCAATTAAATCACTATCATCTTTAGGATATTTCTTTGGCCTATTAGGGTATCTATAAATTTTAAGTTTATTTTCTTTTTCTAAGTTTTCAAAATATTCCCATACATTAGGAATTACTACTTCTTCTATTACTTTAACAGGATCTTCTGAAACATATTCGTTATTTCCTACACCTAAAACATTATGTTTTATAAAACTAGTATCATCTAAAATATAATATCTTCCTTCAGAATTAAAAATATTTTTTAAACTATTTGCTTTTCTTTCAATTAAACATCTTTCCCCATTGTCATCATAACCATATATATTAGTATAGTTTAAATTTCCACCTTGTACTGAATATATTATAGCCTCAATCTTATCAGTAGTTGCATAAACATAAGGTTTGCTGTGATTTACAAGTTGAGGTTTCATTTCTTTTAATCCAGCAATTTTAGTTCCTCTATATAGTTCCATATGTTTTACCTTTCTATATAATTGCCTCGCACTATAATCTTAAAGCAAAATAATATTTATATACTTTAAATTACATACGATCTAATTTTTTCTAGATATTTTTTAAACCTGATTTTACATAAATTCATTTCTAATTATTCCACTATTACCATCTAGTTTATCTTGATTTATCTGCATTTTCTCTTTTAAAATATTCTTCAAAATCTTTATAATACACTTTGATAACATCTATAGGTTTTACAATATGATAACATCTATATTGTGTTGTGTATTCGTGATTATCCTTAATAGTAGAGTCATCTTTCGCAAAAACATAAATATATCCAAATAAATCTTCTGGTAAATTATTTACATCAAATATCATTACAGGTAATTTCCCGTTATTATTTATTGAAAAAGAATAATGTTCATTAATCTCTTTTAATTTATTTCTAAAAGCATATGCTACTGCAGTCATAAAATTACTTGTCAAAAAAACAGCATTATCTTCGTTTTCTTTATTTTTCTCATCAAAAGATTGTCTTGGCTCTAATTGTTCAATTTCAAATGGACTGCCGTGAAATAAATATGTAGGTTCAAAAATGTTTTGATTCATATAATTTTCTAACTTACTCATAATATTTTCACCTTATTAATTATACCACACAAAACACATTTTTAGCAAAATAAAAAAGGCGTTTTGCCCTTTATTTTCAAATGGTGTCCCGCCCGGGATTCGAACCCGGGACCCTTTGATTAAAAGTCAAATGCTCTACCTGCTGAGCTAACGGGACAATAGATGGCTGCCTCGGCTAGATTCGAACTAGCGAATGCCACAGTCAAAGTGTGGTGCCTTACCGCTTGGCTACGAGGCAATCACGTGGTGGAGAGAGATGGATTCGAACCATCGAACCCGAAGGAACAGATTTACAGTCTGCCGCGTTTAGCCACTTCGCTACCTCTCCATTTGTTTGCGCCTTATAACTGCACTATTTAAATTTATTCAAATTTGTAATATTTTATTAAAACAAATTTAAACATAAACACTTGTAACTCCAAGTTACTTGGTAAGTATAACATAAAAATATTAAAAAATCAACACTTTTTAATTGTTTTATCTTATAAATTGTACAGTTATAAATACTTCATTTTATTATAATTATCTTAATAGATATAGTTAGTATAAACTTTATTTATTAAAGTTATACTTTTTAAAAGAAAAAAATAAGATAAATTATTATTAATTCTAAATAAAAAACAGTCATAAACTGTTTTTACATTAATGGGGCAATTAATCTAAGCAGTGCCTGCCATATCGCCTTTAAAAGGTTTGGTGAAGCTTCTTTTTTCGTGACTTTATGGCTTTTTTCCATTGATTTTACTAAATCATCTTTTATATCTTTAATTGCTTTAACATCTTCTAAATAACATCCGCATTCAAAATGAAGATACAAACTACGATAATCCATATTAATAGTTCCCACTGTGGCTACCTTATCATCGGAGACAAAAACTTTACTATGAACAAAACCTGGAGTATATTTATATATTTTAACGCCCTCTTTTACTAATGGTTCAACATATGATTCTGATAAAGTATATACTATTTTTTTATCAGGTATCCCGGGAATAACAATTCTAACATCAACGCCTCTTTTAACCGCTAAAGCAAGCGCATTAATCATATCAGTATCAATAATTAAATATGGCGTAAAAATATACACATATTTATTCGCATTATTGATAATATTTAAATATATATCCTCACCTGTAGTTTCATCATCTAAAGGTGTGTCACCATAAGGAATAACATAACCTAAATCTTTTTTATTTTTAGAAAAACTATATTTAAATTTATTAAAATCCTTGTCTTCCTTTAAGTAAGCATTCCATAAAGTTAAAAACATTACAGTATAATTCCATACCGCATCTCCAGATATTCTAATTCCATTATCTTTCCAGTGACCATATGCACTATTTACATTAATATATTCATCGGCAATATTAATGCCTCCAGAGAAAGCCACTTTACCATCAATTACTAATATTTTACGGTGATCACGATTATTCATAATAATGCCAGCAATCGGATTTAAACGATTAAAAGAAATACATTTAATTCCAAATTCTTCAAGCATTTTAGGATAATTTTTATCTAAATGAGCTAAACAACCTAAATCATCGTACATTACTCTAACTTCTACTCCATTTTTAGCTTTTTCTTTTAAAATATCTAAAATAGAATCCCACATTTTACCAGGAGCAACTATAAAATATTCAAAGAAAATAAACTTTTCAGCTTTTTTTAACTCTTTAAGCATTGCGGCGTAAGCCTCTTCGCCAATAGGATAGTAAGTTACATCATTATTTTTAGTTGCAGGATAACCAGAAAAATCACTAATATACCTTATATTACCATTATCTTTAAATTCTTTTTTTATTTTTTCATCCTGAACTAAATACTTTTTATTTTCTTTTTCACTTTTTTGAATATTTTTTAAAGTTTTACTATTATTTTTATTTCGCCTTAAAATAATATAAAGTAAGGTTCCAAGAAGCGGAAACAAAATTAAACTAATAATAACCGGTAATGTATATGAATAATTTTTACTAGTTCTTATCAAATCAAGAGTAAGTAATAATCCAATAATACCAAAAAATAAATGAATAAGAAAAATATGCTCAATAAAGAATAAATATATTGATAAGGATAATAGTATTTGAAGTAATAACCCAATAATAACGATGCTTCCTCTTTTAATAGCTCTTTTCATACATCTAACCTCCAATTATATTATTAATTTTTTTTATAATATATAAACTGTTTTATAAAACGATAAGTTACTCTTAAAGTTCCAATTAAAATGCCATAATTTAAATCCTTAATAACATCTTCTTCCTTCGTAAAATAATCACTTTTTAACATAAATTGATTTGTTATACTAAGAACTTTAAATAATTCTAAATCGTTATATTTTAATTCCTTAAAATTTTTTAAAGCCGCATTACAATAAAACATTTTACACGCAACATTATTAACTAAACAGTCACCACCTGTTTTATATAAGCATAATCTGCAGCAACCATTTGTATAATTACTTTTATTTTTTCTTTGAGCAATACACTGATTATTTTTAAATTGACACAAATCTTCTTTATAATAATTGCTTATACTTTTTATCATTTCCGCATAAATAAATTCAATTCGTTGTTTTCTGTTTTTTATATTTAATGCTTTAACTATATTTTCTAGTTTTTCATTATCAGTTTCAAATTTTACAAATCTAAACAAAAAACTCCGATACAAAAAGAGTAATTTTGTACTTTTTAACTTCATAATATTTTCCTCGCTTTAATTATATAACATTTGTTTTTGAAAGTAAACAAAGCACAAACATATATATTGGTATTTTTCTTATAATTTAATGGTTTTTTTAAAATAAACTTGTTAAATAAATGTTTGAATAGTATAATATTGCTGTTAAAAAAAGCCATTTAATAAATTTATACTAGAATAATAATTATTTATAGTGTATTATATAAGCAATGCGAAAAACATATAAATATAAAATAGATCAAGAAACTTGGTGATAAAATGATTGAAATTAAAAATATTAGTAAAGTTTATAACACCGGTGGTTATAAACAAAAAGCTTTAAATAAAGTCAGCGTAAATTTTAGAAAACACGAGTTTGCGGCTATATTAGGTCCTTCAGGATCTGGTAAAACTACTTTTTTAAATATTATTGGTGGTTTAGATGAATATACCTCTGGTGATATAATTGTCAATGAAATAAGTACTAAAAAATTTAAAGATAGAGACTGGGATTCTTACCGTAATCACCGAATAGGTTTTATTTTTCAAAGCTATAATTTAATTAGTCATCAAACTGTACTTAAAAATGTAGAATTAGCTTTAACTTTATCTGGCATTTCTAAAAATGAAAGGAAAAAAAGAGCTATAAAAGCATTAAAGGAAGTTGGACTAGAAAAACATATAAATAAAAGACCAAATCAATTATCTGGTGGACAAATGCAGAGGGTGGCTATTGCGCGTGCGCTTATAAATGACCCTGAAATTATCTTAGCTGATGAACCAACTGGTGCCTTAGATTCAGACAATTCTGTTCAAATAATGGATTTACTTAAAAAAATATCAAAGAAAAAACTTGTAATAATGGTTACACATAATCCTGAGTTAGCCCGCGAATATTCAAGTAGAATTATCAATATTAAAGATGGTAAAATTGTTTCTGACACTAATGCTTATGATGGCAAAGTAAATACCAAACTAAACCCAAATGAAAAATCTAAAAAATCTAAAAAAACAAAAATGTCTTTTTTGACCGCCTTATCATTATCATTTAATAACCTAATGACTAAAAAAGCTAGAACTATTTTAGTCTCTGCCGCTGGATCAATTGGCATAATTGGTATTGCTTTAATATTAGCAGTTTCCACGGGCTTTCAAAATTATGTAGATTCTATTCAAGAAGATACTTTAACATCTTATCCCCTAATGATTAGTCAGGAATCTGCTGATTTAACAAGTGTATTACTTTCAATGCGTAGCGGCGATAATAAACTTAAAGATTCTGATAAAGTTAAAGAACAACAATATATTTCTTCAATGTTTTCAAATGTCAGTACCAATGATTTAAAAAGTTTTAAAAAATATATTGAAAACAATAGTCATAAAATAAAAAAAGACATTTCAAATATTCAATACTCATATAGTGTTGATCCTAATATTTATACCATTGATGCAACTAAAAAACTATCTAGAGTTAATCCTAGCAATTTATTTAGTTCAATGACTGGAAATAGTATTATGAGTTCATATTCATCAATGACTTCTATCTATTCTCAAATGGTAGATAATCGCGAAGAAATTGAAAAAGATTATGATGTATTAGCTGGCAGATGGCCGGCGAAATATAATGAAATGATTATTGTTTTATCTGAACCTAATTCTATTTCAGATTTATTAGTCTATTCATTAGGTCTACGTGATACTGAAGAACTTACCAAAATGGTGACAAGTATAATGAGTGGTGAAACCGTTAATATAAATAATGACCCACTTACCTTTACTTATGAAGATCTAATGAATGTCGATTTAAGACTGATAAACCCAGCCGATACATATCAATATAATTCTAAATATAATGTATATGAAGATATGACCGGTGATGAAAATTATATGAAAAATTTATATGACAAAGCTACTAAATTAAAAATCGTCGGTGTTGTAAGCGCTAAAGAAGGCGTATCTTCAATGGCTCTAAGTCCAGGTATCGCTTATACTTCGGATTTAATTAATCACCTAATTGATTATTCTAAAGATACTGACGTTGTAAAAAGACAACTAGAAAATAGTGACATTGATATTTTTTCTGGTAATAGATTTGATAGCAAAAAAAATGATTTTGATTTTGAATTTTCAGATTTAGTCAAAGTTGATAATCAAAAATTACAAAGTGCTTTTAATATCAATATTGATCAAAATGCTTTAGAAAAGCAAACCCAAAATTATATGAAAGAAATAAATAATGCTATTACAACTGATATAACGCCAGCTAAAACTATGTTTAGCGATAATTTAAATAAATTTACTAATGATATTTTTAATACTATTAATAATGAATTTTCTAAAAATGATATAGATACTATTGTTAATAATTATTTAAATAATTATAATGCCGGAAAAACATTATCCGAGATGGAAGATAAATATATAATTCCTAAAGATACTTTTAAAACGGCTTATAGTGGCCTATTAAAAGGATTATTACAAGCATATATTACTGGCTACAACACTTATATGAGTTCATTAAATCCTGAGTTTGTTATCGATGAAGATAATCCAAAAGTGATGGTAACTGATGAATTAAAAACAGCGATTACTACTTCTTACTTAAGTAGCGCCCCTATAATAGGTACTAATGAAAAAATGGCTAAAATGATGACTGAAGCTTTAATGAAAAAAACAATATTAACTAAAGTTGGAGAATTAACAGCTAATTTAACCAATAGTTTTGCCTCTGCATTTAATGTCGACCAAGATAAAATTACTTCAGCCTTTACCTTAAATTTTACTGAAGAAGAGCTAACTAGAGTAGTTAATGCGATGATGAATCCAACGGAAACAACTCAAAAATCTAATTTAATTTTATTAGGTTATCAAGATAAAGAAGAGCCTACTTATATGTCATTTTATTTTAATAGTTTTGAAGGAAAAGAAGATTTCTTATCATTTATAGATCACTATAATAAAAAAGTAGATGACAAAAAAGAAATAAAATATTCAGATACTACAGGTATATTAATGTCATCAGTTAAAACAATTGTTAATGCTGTAAGTTATGTTTTAATTGCTTTCGTTTCTATTTCCCTTGTAGTTTCTAGTATTATGATTGGTGTCATAACATATATATCTGTTTATGAACGAACCAAAGAAATTGGTATTTTAAGAGCAATTGGAGCTTCTAAAGGAAATATTTCATCAATATTTAATGCTGAAACATTTATTATTGGTTTGCTTTCCGGTTTAATTGGAATTGGTGTAACTTACTCATTAATCCCAATAATAAATCAAATATTACACCATTTCATCGGAAATATTCCATTATCAGCTGCTTTGGACATTAATAATGCCTTTATATTAATTATTCTTTCAATTATCTTAACTTTAATTGGTGGTTTAATTCCAGCAAGGGCAGCATCGAAAAAAGATCCTGTTGAAGCTTTAAGAAGTGAATAAAATTATTATTTAAAAACTCTCACTTTATCCTTTATAAGATAATTATGAGAGTTTTTTTGTTTAATTATCGCCTGTCCAATTTACTACAAGACCATCACAATGCCAAGGAGCGCCCGAAACAGCATCTTTAGCCCGATCAATATTGAGAACCATACCTGCTGGACAAGGGGCTCCAAATATATAATCATGTATTGTTGTAATGGTTGAAGGGAAGTTTATAGTTTTACCACCAGTGCCTTGAAAGGCCCAAGCGGCTATTTCTGTAATTCCTTCAGGAATATTAATAACATCTGGATCATTTCGATTGCCATAGCCTATTAAATATGATTTATTTTCGACACCATTTTCTCGGTAATAACGGAAGCTATACTCACCTTCAAGCAAATTGAGAGCAGCAATATCCACAGTAATATTTTTAACAGAATTTGGTATTTTTAAGCTAGTTAAGTTATTCCCTTCAAAAGCCGCAGCGCCAATTTCTTCAACTCCCTCTGGCAGGTAAATTTCTTCAAGACCTGACCACCAAATTGCATGAGAAGATATAACTCTTAAAGAAGATGGAAAAACAACTTTTTTTAATTCTGTATTTTCACGAAATGTACAGGTACCCAAGGTTTCAAATGGATCTTGGAAAGTAACGGAAGTTACTCCATTAGGAAATACTCTTTCGCAACCACTATTATCGCAGCAATTTTTGGTTTTAGTGATAGCTAAATTTTTTATTTTAGTAGGGACTACTACTTCAGGACCACAATTGAGATCATAACTAGCTATTGTCCCTGTACCATCTCCATTATCGGTAACAGTAAAACATTTATCAGGGGAAACTATATTCCCTTTAGCTGATAAAGTTATATTAGTATTAAAAGCGGCATAACCTGCGCTCATTAAACACATTAAAATGATAAATATTACAAAATATAATTTTTTATTTTTACGTCTTTTTCTTCCTTTATGCATATTATCACCTTATTTAGTTTATTTTAAGTACATTATACCCCCCCCCCCAGGGTTTTTCAAGTGAAATCAACGTTTCGTATAAAATTAGTAAATTTTTTATTTAAAATCCCGTTTTTTATTAAACGGGATTTTAGTTTTGGAATTGGACGGGGGAATAAATAAA
>CANQNL010000036.1 GCA_947625215.1 uncultured Bacilli bacterium
CACAAGTCAGCCCGATAATTTAACTGCTAATTTAACAGTAACCTTAAATTATATTCAGGAAGGAACAGGAATGCCAGAAACAATAGATTTTGAAACAGAATCAACGACAAAATCTATTACTGTTACAGTACCAGAAATTAAAGATGCCACTTATGAATTTAAAAAAGATGCTGATGTATATATAAGTAATGGAGATAATAACACTTATACCTTTGACCGAATAACTCACAATACAGAACATCAAATTCAAGTTAGAGTAACAAAAGGGGATAAAGTAATAGAATCAGATGTAAAATCAGCTAGGACTGAAGAACTTTTAGCACCTACCGTTAGTGGTTGCAGAAGTGGTTCGTGTTGGAAGACTACATTTTCTAGTGGCTGTACAAACGGTTTGACTTGCAGATATTGTACAAATGTAACCAGTTCATGCATTAATACTACTTCTAATTCAGTTAGTAGTTATAGTTGTTCCAACTGCACCTGCTATTCTTATGTTAGTGATGGGTTTAACGAGGTTTCAGGTTCAAGTGGACCTTGGGGTGCTTGTACGGTTTTTTAAATGTAGCGATTAAAATAAGCAATAATTTTAATATGGCATCAGTATTAAAAGTTGAAATCTTTCGTGGGTGTGTTAGGTAAAACGAATTATTTATCACAATAACTTCTAAATTTGTAATATTTAATTAAAATTAAATAAAAAAATCATTTTAATCAGCCATATGGCTGATTTTTACATAAAATATAATAAAAAAGTTCATACTAATAAAGAAAAAAATATTAAAAATGTCGGTTTATGGCGTTTTTTTGAAAATATTGCCAGAAAACTGTATAATTTTTCTTGTAATAATAACTAATTTGTTATAAAATATATAGTAGGTGATGGTATGCGAAAGGGTTTTACTTTAACTGAACTGCTTGGAATTATAATTTTACTTGGAATAATTATCTTAGTTGCCATTCCATCGATAATTCAATCGAATAGAACAACGGATATAAATGCTGAAAAAGATTTTGCTGAAGCAATAGATACTGCTTGTCAGGCTTATGTTAGTGTTAATTCGGCAAGTTTAAATGATATCATAACCGGTGGAGTAAAAAGTAAAACCATTCCAGCTACAACTTTAATTAGTGAAGGATATTTAGATGGCACCACTAAAAATCCAGTTACTAAAAAAACACTGAAAGATGAAAATAAAAATGTAACTATTTCAAATAATGGTGGCCAAATTACGTGTACGTATAACTAAGAGTAAAAGGGAGGATAAGAGTATGATTAGAACAATTAAGGATTTTGATTTGAAAGGGAAAAGGGTTATCATAAGATGTGATTTAAATGTTCCTATTAATGGAGGAATTATTACTGATGATAATCGCATAATTGAAAGTTTACCAACAATTAAATATGCTGTAAAAGAAGGCGCTAAAGTTATATTACTTTCACATTTAGGTAGATTAACGACTAATGCTGATAAGCAAAAATATACTTTAAGACCAATTGCTGAAAGATTATCTAAATTATTAGATATGAAAGTAACCTTTATCGATCAAACTAGAGGTGAGAAAGTTGATCATAAAATAAGAGAAATGGAACCTGGTGAAATCGTTTTATTAGAAAATACTAGATTTGAAGATTTAGATAAAAATAAAGAAAGCGATAATGATTATGTACTGGGTAAATATTGGGCATCATTAGGTGAAGTATTTATCAACGATGCATTTGGAACAGCTCATCGTGAACACGCTTCAAATGTTGGTATATCTGAACACTTGCCAAGTGGTGTTGGTTTCCTTATGGAAAAAGAAATTAAATATTTAAATAAAGCTAATACAAGACCTAAAAAACCATATGCTGTAATTTTAGGTGGATCAAAAGTTAGTGATAAAATTGAAGTTATCAATAACTTAGCTAGAAAAGCCGATTATATATTAATTGGTGGATGTATGGCCTTTACTTTCTTAAAAGCTGCAGGATTCGAAGTTGGTAAATCAAGTGTTGAATCTGACAAGGTTAAATATTGCCGTGATATTTTAGATAAATATCCAGATAAAATAATTTTACCAATCGATATTGTTGCAAGTAAAGAAATCGATGAAAAAGCTGAAGCTAAAGTTAAATTCATAAACGAATTTGCTGAAGATGAAATTGGTTTAGATATTGGTCCAGCAACAGTTAAATTATTTAAACAATACTTAGATACCTGCAAAACTATTGTTTGGAATGGCCCAGTTGGTTATTTTGAAATTAATAAGTTTTCAGAAGGTACTAGAAAATTATTAGAAGTTATTACTAATGTCAAAGCAACTACGATAATCGGTGGTGGTGACACTGCTAGTGCAGCAATTAATATGGGATTTAAAGATAAAATCACTCATATTTCAACCGGGGGCGGTGCTAGTTTAGAGATGCTTGAAGGAAGAGAATTACCAGCTTTAAAAGTGTTAAATGACCAAAAGTAATTATAAAAGTGGCATTGTAATTATAATTGTTACCATAATTGTCCTTTTATTCGCATTAAAGGACGATTTTTGGGAAAAAATAAATTATTTACTTTCCTTCAATATCTGGTGGCTAATAGCTGGTATTTTATTAGTCATAGCGTATTGGCTATTGAAAGCCGTGGCTATTTACTTTTGTACTAAAAAAATAAATAATAAATACGAATTTAAAAAAAGTTTAAAATTAACTTTAGATACGCAGTTTTTTAATGCTGTTACTCCTTTTTCACTAGGTGGTCAGCCTTATCAAATATACCGTTTAAAGAAACAAGGTTTTACTGTTGGTGAAGGAATGAACATTATTATTCAAGACTGCATCGTATATCAAATTGCTTTAATTTTACTTGGGACAATAGCTATAATAGCCAATTGTTATTTTGGAATTTTCCCTGAGAATTCATTGTTAAAAAAACTAGTCGTTTTAGGCTATATTGTAAATTTAGCTGTTATTGTGATTTTATTTGCCGTAGCTTTTAATACTAAAGCAAATAAAGCTATTTTAAATTTAGGACTTAAATTAGGGGGAAAACTAAGATTAATAAAAGATGAAAATGCTTTTTTGGAAAGAAATAATCAAATAATTAGTAACTTTCATAAAAGTGCGATAGTGTTGATGAAGAGTAAAAAGCATTTTATAAATATCATCTTGATAAACTTTGTCGCACTATCTTTATTATACTTAGTTCCATATACCCTTATTATGGGACTTAATCTTGATATAAATCCATTATTAGTTATCGTGGCCACGGCCTATGTTATGATTATGGGTTCATTTGTTCCCCTTCCAGGTGGTAGTGGTGGTCTAGAGTATGGATTTGTCAATTTTTTTGGCACGTTTATCATCGGCGCAAAATTATCAAGTATTATGATAGCCTGGAGGTTTTTGACTTATTATTTAGGTCTAATAGTAGGGGCAATTTCACTTAATAAAAAGGAGGAGTAATATGCGAATTGGTATTTTTACCGAGACATATACACCATATATAAGTGGATTAGTTACTAGTGAACTAATGCTTAAAAATGCTTTGGAGAAGAAAGGCCACGAAGTTTATGTTGTAACCGCCAATCTTCAAACATTTCGTTATGAATATGATGAAAAAGAAAGAGTTCTTAGAATTCCCGGAATACCTACAGGTATTTATGATTCAAGATTAACTAGTATTTATCCAATTCAAGCTGTTAATAAAATAAAAAACTGGAATTTAGATGTTATTCATTCACAAACTGAATTTGCAATCGGAACCTTTGCCCGTATTTTTGCGAAACAATATAATATACCCATTGTACATACTTATCATACAATGTATGAAGATTATGTTCATTATATAACTAAAGGGTATTTTAATAAATCTAGTAAGAAATTAGTAGAATATTTAACTAAATTCTATTGTGATAAAACAATAACAGAATTAATTGTTCCGACCAAGAAAGCTTATGATTTATTTAAAGAAAAATATAATGTAGAAAGAAATATCCATATTGTACCGACAGGAATAGAAGTCGAAAGATTTTTTAAAGAAAACATTTATCCTAAAAGATTAACTGAATTAAAGAAAAATTATAAAATAGGTAAAAAAGATTTTGTTTGTGTATTTGTTGGAAGAATTGCAGAAGAAAAAAATATTCCATTTTTAATTAATGTTGCTAAAAAAATAATTCCAAAACATTCAAACTTTAAATTATTAATTGTCGGGGATGGACCTGATAAAACTAAATATGAAGAGCTTGCCAAAGATTATCCTAAAAATATAATTTTTACAGGTAAAGTACCTTGGGATGATATCCCGATTTATTATCACTTAGGTAATGCTTTTGTCTCTGCCTCAACTTCCGAAACGCAGGGACTTACAATAATTGAAGCTATGGCCGCATCACTTCCTGCTTTATGCATTAATGATGAGAGCTTTAGTAATACCGTTATCGATGGTTTAAATGGCTATTTATTTCAAAATGAAAAGGAATGTGAAGAGTTAATATTAAAAATTATGAAAGATAAAAAATTGGAATTATCTCTTCAAAGAGGAGCTCGAACGAGTGCTGAGAAGCATTCATCGAAATATTTTGCAGAACAAGTTTTAGATGTTTATAAAAAGGCTATTGAAATTAGTAATTCAAGTTTAAAAACTAAATTTATAGATTTTGTTTCAAAGGTTAATCCGTGGAAAAAATAATTGCTTTAAATCACAAAATGAATATGGATTATGATGAAGTAAAAAACTATATTCAAAAATTAAAAAAACTTGAACTTAATCCAATAGTTTTTCCGACATCAATATACGCAATTGAATTTATAAAAGCAGGTTTTAAAACAGGACTGCAAAATATTTATTACCATTCAAAAGGCGCTTATACTGGTGAAGTTTCACCAATTCAAGCTAAGAGTTTAGGCGTTTCTTATATTTTAATCGGTCATCCGGAGCGAAAGGAACTTTTTGATGAAACCGATGAAGAAGTTAACCGTAAAATAAAATGTGCCTTAGATAGTGATTTAAAAGTAATCTTATGTGTTGGAGAAGATAAAGATGAAGATTATAAGTCAGCCATAAAAAAACAAATAGATAGTTATTTAAAAGGAATAGATAGAGAAATTATTATTGCCTATGAACCAATGTGGGCTATTGGAAAAAATATAATTCCTTGCCATAAAAAGTTAGAAGAAGTAATTAATTATATCAAATCATTTTTTAATTATGATGTTAAAGTTTTATATGGTGGTAGCGTTAATAGTGAAAGCATTAAAACTTTAAATGATGTAAATGTAGTATCCGGCTATTTAATTGGTACAGTTTCAACTGACATTAATGAGCTAGAAAAAATTAAAGAAGTAGTAAAGTAATACTTCTTTATTTTTTTGAAAATCTGTTCGACAAAATTAGCTAATTTTTACTCTAGATAATTATGTCACGATTATGTATAATTTTAATATAGTAAAGGAGAGATAAATATGAGGAAGATAAATATATTAATGATTGATGATAATATTAATTTAATAAATATGGTTAAGGAATATTTTAAAGATAGCGAAGACATTGATATTTGTTTAGAAGCTCACGATGGTGAAGAGGGTATTGAAGTAATTACAAATAATAAAGATAAAATTGATTTAATAATTTTAGATTTAATTATGCCCAATAAAGATGGGATATATGTATTAAGTGAGATGCAAAAAAGAGGAATTAATAAAAAAGTAATTGTAGCCACTAGTTATAATGCCGCAGAAGTTATAAGAGAAGTATCCGAATATGGTGTCAATTACTATATCTTAAAACCATTTGATTTAAATAGTTTAAAAGATAGAATTTATGAAGTAACTAATAAGCAAACATCTAATCAAAACATCGACTTTTATAATAGTAACTTACAAGTTTCCATAACTAAAATGCTTCACGAACTTGGAATTCCATCACATATTAAGGGATATCAATATATAAGAGAAGCCGTAGGAATAATTTTTGAAAAGCCTGAAGTAATCGGTGGAATTACTAAAGAATTATATCCTGAATTAGCCGCCAAATACGATACAACAGTATCAAGAGTTGAAAGAGCTATAAGACACGCAATAGAAGTTAGTTGGAACCGAGGTAACTTGGACTTTATGGAAGAAATATTTGGTTATAGTGTTGATATTGATAAAGCAAAACCAACTAATTCAGAATTTATTGTAACAATTGCCGATAAATTAAGATTAGATTTCCATAAAATTGGATAATCTAATTTTTTTTAATGAGAAATTGTGTTATAATTAAAATGGTGAATAATATGAAAAAAAATGGTTTTACTTTAGTCGAATTAATTGGGACAATTGTTATATTATCAATTATTGTTTTAATTGCTCTTCCGGCAACTATTAGTATGTTAAGTGATGGACAATCTAAAGTTGATGATTCACTTATTGGATTAGTGGAAAGTGCAGCTAATCAGTATGTTCAAGAACACTTATCTGATTTTCCTAAACAATTAGAAACAGTCTCTGGTGTAAGAAATAATGGAACAATTACCGTTACGGATTTAAAAGATGGAGGATATTTATCAACTTCAGTATATGAAAAAAACTGCCATATTAAAAATGACCGTATTAATGTTACTAGTAATTCAAAAAAATACTTTTATGAATATGTCGAAATAGAAGATAGTGAGGCGTGTTAAAATGAATAAAAAAGCTTTTACTTTAATAGAACTTTTAGCGGTTATTTCCATACTTGCGATAATTGCTTTAATTATAACGCCAATGGCTCTGGAAACAATTGCCGATGCTAGAAAACAAACATTTTTAGATAATGCGAAGACATTAAAGAAAGCCGCTGATAGTTATTATATGGAAACTAATATGTCAAATAAAACATCACTTCCTCTATTAGTTACTTATAATAATAAAAAGGTTTCTTATTGTAATGATAAACCAGGGCTAGAATATAAAGGAAGTAATCCACAAAGTGGGAATATTTATATCAACACTAACGGTGATGTGGAAATGAAGATATATGATAGTGCTACTAATGCTTGTGCGGTTAAAACAGCTAGTGATAAAGAACCACATTTAGATAAAGTAAAAAAAGAAAATTGTAAATTAATTAATAAAAGTTGTTAAGCTACAATAAATTTTTGTAGTTTTTGCATTACCATTTATTGTAATAAACTAAGAGGTGTAAAAGGTATGACTGAAAAACAGAAAAGAAATATAGTAATATTAAGTTTATGTGCCATAGTCTTTTTAATGTTCGTAGGTTATGCGGCATTTAATACCCTTTTAACTATAAATGGAACGGCAAGTATAACCAGTAACTGGAATGTAGTAATAACTGGTATTGAAGAAAAAGCAAGGGTAGGAGAAGCAAGTAATACTTTAGAATATCCAAAATATGAAAATTTATCCGCAACCTTTAAAGTTAATTTAATAAATCCTGGCGATAGTATAACATATGATATAACAGTAAAAAATGAAGGAACGATAAATGCCATATTAGAAAAAGTTGATATAAGTAAAACTGTAAATAAGGCTATAAACATAACATATGAAGGGATAACAGCCGGTGATAAATTAGATGTAGGCGCAAGTGATATACTAACAGTAAAAATAGAATATAATCCTGAAGTAACAAGCCAACCTGCAACTACAGAATCTTTATTTAATATGAATTTAAATTATGCTGAGGAAGGTAAATCTAATACACCAGAGACAAATATCTCACAAATTCTTAATATTGGAGGCATTAATGTACCAATTGTAAAAACAGAAGATGGATTATATGAAGATACATATGAACCAGGTAGATACATTTATAAAGGAGCAAATCCAAATAATTACATAACATTTAACGGAGAACAGTGGCGAATAGTATCCATAGAAACAGATGATACAATTAAAATTGTAAAAGCTCTAGCTCTTCCTAGTCAACCATTTGATACCGAAGGATTAAGAACTACAGAATATTGTGCCAAAGCGGTATTAAGCGGTACTTGGAAAGGTTGTAATATTTGGGCTACAACTTCAGAATTTGATAATAATAGTACATTACCAAATGGTGTAAAAGGGAAAATTGTCGCAGATTCAAGTTTAAAAACATATTTAAATGGAACTTATTATGAAGGATTAACAGCCAATAAAAAAGCCATTCAAAAACATAATTTTTATTATGGCTCAGCTACTTTCAATAATCCTGATTTAGCTTCACAAATAATAAGTGAAAAGAAATATTTTGTCAGTAGTAATGTAGGTCTTATACAGGCTTCTGATTATATTAAGGCTAATACTGATATAACAAACTGCGGGAGTTTTAAATTGGTAAGATCTAATAATACATTATGTAAAACGACAAACTGGTTAAATCCTACACGTGCTTGTTACTGGACGATTACTCCATTATATGTTAATGATGGTGGGGCAGCAAGTAGCGCAATGTATACAATTTTAGTTGATCCAGTTGGATTTTTAGGACACCATAATGCCGCTAGTACAGTTATTAATGTCGATCCTGTGGTTTATTTAAAAGCCTCTACTAAATTATCAGGAGATGGTACCCCAGAAGAACCATTTAAAATCACAAATTATATAGAATAAAAAATATGCGGGTGATAAGCTCGCATATTTTTGTTTATAAAAGATATAATAAATAAATTATTTAATAAGGTCTATAGTATGGATAATAATTATTTGGATAGTAGTAGTTAGGTCTACCATAACCATAACCGCCACCATAGAAGAATGGTGCGACTAAACCTCCAGTAAGTCCTCCTAATAAAAATGGTCCAAGAAATCCGCCGCCAACAAGTCTATTATTAGGCCCAGGCATCATTTGGCCACCGTGATGTCTATATGGCACATTTCGGTAAAAATTAGAATATGGCATATTAAGCCCCCTTTCATATTATAATATGTATCATAATTAAAATAGTTCACAGGGCTAAAAAGCGGGAAAACATCATATAATTTTTTAGGGTGAAGTTATGAAGCAAGGATTTCAAATTTTAGGAATACTAACTTTAGTTGTAGGAAGTTTCCTATATTCTGAAAGAGTAGATACAGTATCTAAATTAAGCGATGATTTGCTTAAAGAAATAAAAGATAAAAGTGAAAATTATAAAATAGAAAAGGTGTCTCCAATAATTACCGATGATACCTTTATTCCAGGTAAAAATGGTAAAGAAGTAGATATAAATAAAAGCTATGAAAAAATGCGAGAAATAGGATATTTTTACGAAAAGTCATTAGTTTATAAAAATATAAAAGTAAAACCATCATTAAGTAAAAACAAGGATAAATTTATTATAAGTGCCAATAGAAACGAAAAAAATATAGCTTTGTTATTTAAAGTCAAAAACAATTATAATTTAAATAAAATATTAAGTATTTTAGATAAAAATAAAATAAAAGGAACTTTTTTTATCGAAAGCGTCTTTTTGGAAAAAAATTATAATGTCGTTTATAAACTGATAAAAGAGGGACATACAGTTGGCAATTTAAGTAAAAATGAAGACTATAATAATACTGATTTTGTTTGGGTAAAAACTCTTGTAACCAATATGGGTAATCAAAAGGATAACTATTGTTATGCCAAAAATAAAGATAAAAATATTTTAAAAAGATGCTATTTAGAAAAATCATATACAATTATACCTACTAAAATAATTGATAAAAGACCTCTTTCAAATATTAAAGAAAGTTTATCTAAAGGAGCTTTAATCTCGTTAGAAACAAATGAAAGTTTAGATAATGAAATAGAAAATATAGTTAATTATATTATCAGTAAAGGATATAAAATAAAATCATTAGAAAATGTACTTAAGGAATAAATAAGAAGTAAAATAATATAATTATTTAGGAGGAGATTATAATGAAGAAGATAGTGCCATTTACAAAAGAAATTCCATTTGATACTAATATTGCGGAGATTAATAGTATTTCACTTGAGCGCGAGTTAAATGAAAAAAAAGAAGGCCTGGTTTCAGGAAAATTTATAATTAGTGGTGATTATAAAATGACAGATACTAGTGTAAGCTTAGATACTTTTGATTATGAATTACCATTTAATATTAATATTGATAAAAAATATAATATTGATAATGCCGAAATAGATATTAATGATTTTTATTACGAAGTTGTTAATAATAAAGTATTATCAGTAAATATTGAACTTGCTATCGATAATATAGAAGAGGAGGAGTTTATGGAGCCAGAAACAATTCGTGAAGCTGAAGAAGTTTCTGAAACTTGTGAAGAAGAAACATCACAGGAATCTGATAGAAAAGTCGAAAACATAAAATCTTTATTTGATGGATTAGATGAAAATGAAAACTATGTTGTTTATAAAATCCATATTGTAACCGAAAATGATACTATTGAATCAATTGCTAATGATTATGCTGTCAGCCGTGAAGAAATAAGCGCTTATAATGATTTATCGGAAATAAAAATTGGCGATAAAATAATTATACCGGCTAATGAAAATTAATGAAGCTTTAAAAAGATATTCATTAGTGCCAACAAGGTATGAAAAATTAGGTAGTGTAAGTATTGCCACTACTAATGATGGCAAGTATGTTTTTAAAGATAAAAAGATAGATACTAAAGTTTTAGATTATTTAAAATCTCGGAATTTTGATTATATGCCAAGATTTATTAATGATATTAAAGATGATGACTATCAAATAACTGAATATTTAACAGGCTTTGATATTCCAAAAGAAAGACAAATCTTAGATATGATAGATTTAGTTGCTCTTCTTCATAGTAAAACTACGCACTATAAAGAAGTAGACTTAAATGATTATGAAACTATTTATGAAGATATTGATAATAATTTAGAGTATTTATATGGCTATTATACCGATGTGATAACAGTTATTGAAAGTAAAGTTTTTATGAGCCCAAGTGAATATTTATTAGCTAGAAATATAAATATAATATATGATAGTATAGATTCTTGTAAACAGAGATTAGAGTCGTGGCATAGTTTAGTTAAGGATAAAAGAAAAAGACGAGATGTCGTCTTACACAATAATTTAAAACTTGATCATTTTATTAGAAATGAAGGATCATTTTTGATAAGTTGGGATAAAGCGAAGATAGGCAGTCCTGTATTTGACTTATATAAACTTTATCGTAACCATTCTTTAGACTTTGATTTTGATGAAATCTTAAAAGAATATAATCGTAATTATCCACTTACTGAAGATGAACAAGAACTTTTTTTTACACTAATAAGTATGCCTGCTTTAATTGAATTTAATGATACGCAATATAATATGTGTAAAAAAATAAGTAAAGAAATCGATGTAATTTATAAAACTAGTACCCTTACCACCAAAAAAGTTTAAGAAAGCAAAATAAAGCGAAAATAATAAAAAGGAATAATAAGAAAACATTAAACCTTGTAACAATAAATAAGGTTATGATAATTTGATAAAACAATAACACCACAGCTATTAAACCTAAAATACACCATTTACCACGACCAAACCAATAACCACGCATAATAATCACCTAGTATATTTTATTCATATAAATAGACCAAGTATAGACAATGGTCTATTTTTTTAGCTTCAAATATATTCTTTTTATTTTACTTAAAATAGTAATACGTGGTATAATTAATATAGGGTACTTGTATTACCCATACAGAGGTATAAAATAATAAATATTGTAAAAACTAAAATAGCGAAGGGAGAGTATATATGAGTGAAAGAAGAAAAAGAAATATAATAATAATCTCGTTATGCGGAGTACTATTATTAATGACTATCGGATATGCCACATTTAATACACTCCTTAATATAAATGGAACAACAAGTATAACTAGTAATTGGGATATAAAGATAACTGAAATTACTAATAAAGATATAGTAGGAAAAGCTACTGATGAGGAGTCACAAGTAGTAGATGACCTATCCGCTACCTTTAAAGTTAATTTAGTAAGTCCAGGAGATTCCATAACTTATGAAATAACTGTTGAAAATAATGGAAATATAGATGCCGAACTTGAAAAAATAAATGTAAATAGAAAAATAAACCAGGCAATAAATATAACATATGAAGGAATAGAAGCGGGAGAAGTATTAAGTGCTGGAGAGGATGACGTTTTAACAGTCAAAGTAGAATATGATAAAAATGTCACAAGTCAGCCATCAAGTACTGAAGTTACATTTGAAATGGTTTTAGAATATGTGGAAGAAGGAACTTCTAATGAGCCGACTACAGAAATATCTGAAACTTTAGTCGTTGGTGGTCAAGAAGTACAAATTGTAAAAGAAAATGATGGATTATATGAAGATACATATGAACCAGGAAGATATATTTATAGAGGAGGAAATCCTGATAACTATATAACTTTTAATGGAGAACAGTGGCGAATAATTGCTATTGAGACTGATGGCGCAATAAAAATAATGAGAAATGGTACTCTCTTGACTATGCCATTTGATGAAGAAGGTTATAGAACTGATGGATATTGTTCATATGCCAAGTATAGTGGTGGTGTTTATGGATGTAATGTTTGGGCTGCAACACCAGAATTCGATAATCATTTTGGAAAGGCTGGTGGAGTTCAAGGAGTCGTTTCAAAGGATTCAAGTATAAAAACATATTTAAATACTACATATTATAATTCAATTGTTAAAAATAAATCAGCCATACAAAATCATTTATTTTACTATGGTGCAGTAGAAGATGATACTGCTTTAGCTGGCAATGTAGAAGCAGAAAAAAAATATTCAGCTAAAAGTAATATAGGTTTAATTCAAACAACGGATTATTTAAGAGCTAATTCCAATACAGCTTCTTGTAGTATTTGGAATAATGCTACAAGTAGTACGTGTCCAAATACTCAATGGATACATAAATCGGTTAATAATGGCGCTAGTATTGCTTGGTTAATTTCTCCGCGCTATTACAATACAGATACAGGTGGTTCTTCTGGCGTTGTTCACTGTTATTATAGTACAGGCTATCCAGGTAGCTGTAATGCAAAACAAAACAATTTTGGTGTTGTTCCGGCTTTATATCTTAAGTCAAACGTTCAGCTAACTGGAAAAGGAACGCAAAATGACCCTTTTACAATTGAAAACTATTTAAATTAAGGGAGAGTATATATGAGTGAAAGAAAGAAAAAATTATAATTTATCCATTAAAATATCCGAAAATACTTGCCAAGAACCTGGGGGGGGGGTATAATATTTTTAGAATAAACTAGATAGGGAGAAAAATTTATGAGCGAAAAAAGAAAGAGAAATATAATAATATGTACACTTTGTGGAGTACTATTATTAATGACTATAGGATATGCCGCATTTAATACACTTTTAACTATTAATGGAACAACAAGTATAACTAGTAACTGGGATATAAAGATAACTGGAATTACTAGTAAAGATAAAATAGGAGAAGCTTCCGATGAAGATTCACAAGTAGTAGATGATTTAAAAGCTACTTTTAAAGCTAATTTGGTAAGTCCAGGAGATTCTATAACCTACGATATAACTGTCGAAAATAAAGGAAATATCAATGCCCAGTTAGATAGTATTGATGTTAGTGAAAACACCAATGAAAATATAGAAATAGTAACTTCAGGAATAAATGAAGGGGATACTTTAAATCCTAGTAGCTTAGCCACCTTAAGCGTGAAAGTAACATATAGTGATGAGGTAACAACGCAGCCTGATAATCTAGAAACAGAAGTAACTATAACCTTAACTTATGTTCAAGAAGGAACCTATTTGCCTTTGCCAGAATCCATAGATTTTGATACTGTATCAACAACTAATTCAATAACCGTAACAGCAACAAAAGTAGGTGGAGCCACTTATGAATTTAA
>CANQNL010000037.1 GCA_947625215.1 uncultured Bacilli bacterium
ACTATTATCCCACATTTAATTATAAAAAGCAGTATCTCTTGACACTACTTTTCACTTTTTTAGTCTGAATAGTTACATTTTTTATAAAAAAATACGATAAGTTTTATCGCATTTTTGCAAGCCTTTTTTCAGCTTCTTCTTTAGCTTCAGTAACTGTATTAGTCCCATAGTAAGTTTTAGTTAAATCGTTATTGGCTCTTCTAAACTCGCTTGGTGAAAGACCAGGTGCTTGTTCCTCTTCGTAATTTTCGCATTTAGTAACCATAAAGTCTTCAATTTTTTCATCTATAACATTTTGGTATCCACTAGTAATATATTTATAATCACCAATATGTTTTTTATCTATATCACTAATTTTTTGGCATTTACTTGGAAAACCGTTTGTACAAGTCCAACAAAGACAAACTTGTTTTTTGTTTACTGCTCTTTCTATTTCTTCTTCTAACATTTTAGCTGTTAAATTAAATACACCATTTTCAATTGATTTTTGATCAAAATTTGGATCTAGTTCTAATAAAATTTTATGCATATCTTCGCCAACCATTTTCCTGAATTTTAATTCTGTTAACTCTGCAAAATCAATATTTTCTAGTATATTTCTAATATATTTAGTAATAACTTTTTTAACGATTAATGACATCATAAAAGCTTTATCCTTTTCATAGCATTTATGAAGGTATTGCCAAGAATCCCATGTACGTGGTTTTTTATTAGTTTTTTCATACTCAAATAATAATTTTACCATTTTTTCTAAATCTTTTTTTTCTTCAGCTTCTTTAATGATATTCATTAAATCATTTATAAAATCATTACCACAATCAGCATTTAATAAAATATAGGTTGTTCCTGTAACTGCGCCCCCATACATTCTACGTTGATTTATTTCTTTTGATGTACAAAGTCGACAACTTTTTCCAATAGTATCATAACCTTTTTTAAACATCTTAGGATGTATAATATTTTCTAAACAATGTTCCTGCTCAGTAATATAAGCTTCTTGTTTATCAATATGACTAATTTCTGATTCATAAATGCGGTCATCATTTTTTATAATACATTTACTTATCATACAAATTCCCCCTTGTCTCCTTAAAATGTATGCATACTCTACCACAGAAATCAAAGTTTGTCAAATTAAAAAGAATAATGTTATAATAGATATAGGTTAATTCAATTATGAGAACCAAATAGGTAATAAAATTGAAAATATCTAAATTTTTAATTATAATTAGTGTGGTGATATGATGAAAGTTTGTGTGTTAGGTACTGGAGCATATGGTAGTGCTTTAGCTACAATATTGAATGAAAATAAAAATGACGTAATTATGTGGACTAAATTTGATAATGAAGCCAATTTGATGAATACGACTAGGGAGTGTCCAAAATTACCTGGTATTAAATTAGATAATAATATCAAAATAACTACTGATTTAAATATGGCTTGCAACGAAGCTGATTTTATTCTACTGGCTATTCCTACAGCTTTTACGCGAAGTGTCCTTATGGAATTAAAAGACTATATTGGTGATAAACCTTTATGTATCGCTTCTAAAGGAATAGAACAAAATTCTTGTATGTTTGTTTCTGATATAGCTACTAATATTTTAAATACTGATAAAATAGCCGCTATCTCAGGTCCTTCTTTTGCTATAGACGTTATAAATAAAGTCCCAGTTGGTTTATCACTGGCTTGTAAAGATGATGAAATTACTGAATTAATTTATAAAGCTTTTTGCAATGATCACTTTAAATTACGTCCTTGTAAAGATGTAATTGGAACAGAAATTTGCGGAGCTATTAAAAATGTAATTGCTATTGCGGCAGGCATATTAGATGGTATGGGAATGCCAGAAAGTACTTCGGCTATGTTTATTACTGAATCAATTCACGATATTAAAGCATTAATTAAAGCTTTAGGTGGTGAAGGTAATACTATTACTTCATTTGCTGGTTTTGGTGATTTATTATTGACTGCTACAAGTTCTAAAAGTCGTAATTATTCTTTTGGACATTTAATTGGTGAAGGTGCATCAAGCGAAGAAATAGATGAATATATAAATAATACTACTATTGAAGGATTATATACTTTAAAATCAATCCACACTTTAATAAAAGATAAAAATATTGAAATGCCAATTATTGATTTAATTGATGATATAATTTATGGAGACAAAAAGCCTCAAGACTTAGTTAGTTTTCTAATTCAAAAGTCTTAAGGCTTTTTTATTCTTGGATAAGGTTTATTAACATTAGTAAACCCCAGCAAATAATCAATACTAGTATTATAATAAAGAGCTAATTTTTTTAAAGTTTCAATTGGAATATTAATTTTTCCAAGTTCATATTTACTATAATTAGTTTGACTTATATTAATTATTTTTGCAATATCGCTTTGTTTTAAATCTTTATCTTCTCTTAAATCTCTTAATCTATTCATAATATCATCCCATATATTGTCATTTTACAATAGTTATAATATGACTATTGACTGATAGTCATATTTTGACTATAATAAAATTAAAATATCGCTGAACAATTTGGGAGGATATATATTATGATATATATGACAGAAAGAAAAAAAAGAAATGTAATAATAATCTCGTTATGTGGTGTCTTACTCCTTATGGTAGTAGGTTATGCGGCTTTTAATACACTTTTAACTATAAATGGGACAACTAGCATAACTAGTAACTGGGATATTAAAATAACAAGCATCAAACAAAATACAAAAGAAGGAGATGCTACTGATGAAGGGCCCCAAGTAGTAGATGATTTATCGGCAACCTTTAAAGTAAATTTAGTAAGCCCAGGAGATTATATAACTTATGATGTAACAATAGAGAATAATGGTAACATAGATGCTGAGCTAAATAAAATAATCTTACCACAGTTAAATAATGAAGCTGTATTAATAACAACAACTGGACTTGCAGCCGGAGATGAGTTATTAGCAGATCATAGTACCACGTTAACAGTAAAGATAGAATATAATCCTGAAGTCACAAAGCAACCAGAAAATAAGACTGCAAGTTTTGAAATGAAATTAGATTACGTTCAAAAGAATAAAGCAGAAGCTCCAGCACAAACAGTTATAGATATGAAAGGTATAGAAGTACCTATAGTAACAAAGGACGATGGTTTATATGCCGATGAATATGAACCAGGAAGATATGTATATAAAGGAGGAGAACCAAATAATTATATAACCTTTAATGGGGAAGTAGCAGGATGGAGAATAATATCAGTTGAAACTGATGGTACTATTAAGATAATGAAAAATACATCTATTGGTCTACTGCCATTTGATAGTGCAGAGGCAAGAACTACTGGATATTGTTCACAAATTAATGCTGCAACAAATGGTTGTAATGTATGGGCTAAAACAGATTACTTTATAAATACTAATGGACAATTTAAAGGTGTTGTAAAAAAAGATAGCGAACTTAAAATATATTTAGAAACTAAATATTACCAAACTATTAGTGCTAATACTAATGCTATTGCCCAAAATCATATTTGGTATTATGGTTCAACATTGTATAATGAAGAAAATTTAACTACTATGATAACTTATGAAAAAAAATTCTTCTGTAATTCAAATATTGGACTAATTCAACCAAGCGATTATATAAAAGCTAATAGTAATACTTCACAGTGTGGGACAGCTAAATTACATTTTGATAATAAAGACATATGTAAACCAACAAACTGGATGACGCCATCTTCAAGAAGTTATTGGACTTTATCTGGTGATATAGACCATCATGTTTTATCTGTGAGTCTCTATGGTGCATTTATTTATAATCCTTCTGCTAAAGGTACGGGAACAGATGTTAAACCAACATTATATCTAAAATCCGATATCGAACTTGAAGGAGAAGGCACACCAACTCATCCATATACAATTACAAATTATTAAATAAAATTATATAAAAAAAGACGAATTATTTTTCTTCGTCTTTTTTATCATCAAGAATAAATTCTTCAGTTTCATCAAATTCATCATCTTCATCATTTTTTTCTTTTAAAATGCTGACAAGTTCTTCTTTTGATTTATCTTCAAAATCAATATCTAAATCTTTAGCTATATCTTTTAAATCTTCAAAAGATAAATCTTCTAATGAAACTTCTTTAACATCTTCTTCAGGCATATGACCATTTTCTACTAAATAATCAATTTGCTCTTTAGTAATAGTTTCATATTCTAATAAAGTATTAGCTATTAAATCTAATAAGTCCATATTTTCTTTGATAATTTTTCTTGTTATCTTATATTGTCTATCAATTATTTTACGAACTTCTTCATCAATTTCATCAGCAACTTTAGTTGAGAAATTTTGCTGTTTAGCATAATCTCTACCTAAGAATACGCTTTCACTTTGATGTTCAAATTGAACTGGTCCTAAATCACTCATTCCATATTCAGTAACCATAGCTCTAGCAATTTTCGTAGCTTGCCTAAAGTCATTAGATGCTCCTGTTGTTATTTCATTAAACATAATTTCTTCAGCTACGCGTCCAGCTAAAAGTCCACTAATTGTTTGTAATAACTCACTTTTGGTAGATAAATATGTCTCTTCCTTAGGAAGCATTAGATTATATCCACCAGCTGATCCTCTTGGAATAATTGTAATTTTTTGGACATCATTTGCACCTTCAAGTTTTAAACCAACAACAGCGTGACCAGCCTCGTGATAGGCCACAGTTTTCTTTTCTTTATCTGTATATTTTTTACTCTTCTTAGCAGGTCCCATAAGTACTCTATCGTGAGCTTCGTCAATTTCAGCCATTGTAATAGCTTCTTTATTTCTTCTAACAGCAAGTAAAGCAGCTTCGTTAAGTAAATTTTCTAAGTCAGCACCACTAAAGCCTACAGTTCTTCTTGCAATATTAGTCATTGTAACATTTTTATCAAATGTTTTACCTTTAGCGTGAACATTTAAAATTTCTTCTCTACCTTTAACATCTGGAACATTAACGGTAATCTGTCTATCAAATCTTCCAGGTCTAAGTAAAGCAGGATCTAAAACATCTGGTCTATTAGTAGCCGCAATAATGATAATTCCTTCATTAGCGCCAAAACCATCCATTTCAGTTAATAACTGGTTTAATGTTTGTTCTCTTTCATCGTGGCCACCGCCTAAACCAGCACCTCTTTGTCTACCTACAGCATCAATTTCATCGATGAATATTAAACAAGGAGCACTTTGTTTAGCTTGTTTAAACATATCCCTAACACGGCTCGCACCTACTCCAACAAAAAGTTCAACAAATTCTGAACCACTTATAAAGTAGAATGGTACATTAGCTTCTCCAGCTACTGCTTTGGCAAGTAATGTCTTACCAGTTCCTGGAGGGCCTACTAATAATACACCTTTAGGTATTCTCGCACCCATTTTTTGAAATTTCTTAGGATTTTTTAAGAAATCAATTAGCTCTGAAACTTCTTCTTTTTCTTCAGTAAGACCAGCAACATCTTTAAATGTAACTTTAGCCTCACCACCACTTAATCTAGCCTTTGATCTACCAAAATCCATTGATTTATTATTTCCGCCCATTTGTCTAGTAATAAACCAAAAACCAACAGCGACAAGTAAAACCATAGGTAATACTTGAATTAAAAATAATAATAATGTACTAGATTCTGGATCAGTAACAGTAGTCATTTTAAAGCCAGCTTCATCTTCAGCTTCTAATAACTTAACCATTGTTTCATTCGTAAGTGGCATATTAAATACAAATGACTCATTTTTATCATAGCCTTTTAACTTACCACTAATAGTATAAATACTTCCTCGGCTCTTTGGTGTAACTGTTATTTCTTTAACTTTACCTTTTTCTACCTTTTCCGTAAATTCTCCATAAGTAAGTTCGTGTACTTCTCTATTTAAAGAATTAAATGACCACATTATTACTAGTAAGAAAAGTCCTAGAAACAAATATGGTAAAAGTCCTCTTTTAATTGCTTTTTTATTCATACAAAACTCCCTTTCTTTAATGATACTTAACTATTATATCATAGTTTTCTTTTTTTTGTTTATCAAATTTAGATTTTTTTAAACCTGGTATCCAAAGAACTTTTTCGTCGCTATCTACAAGGATAGGCCAAAGGTCTCTTTCCTTTTTAGTAATTTTCTCATCAATAAAGACATCTTTAACTTTTTTACTACCATTTAGACCCTTTATTTCAATTTTATCACCATCTAATTTTGTTCTTATAAATAAAGGTTTTTTAACTTCTTTGCTATTTAACTTAATTGTATAATTACTGTTATCAGTCGCTTTTTCCATAAGCTCAATCATTTTTCCATTAGGAAGAGTAATTCTATCTACTAATTCAATATTATAAGTGGCTAATTTTTTTCTCTCCTCAATATAAAATTCATTATAAGCTTTGATTGCTAGTTTATGATTAGGTAGTGATACTTCTAAATTAGGTTTTTCACTTCTTATAATTTTATAAATTAAATTTTGATGTTTATCGGTGATAAGATCTAAATCATTTGGATAATATTTTTTTAATATGCGATTTATAATCTGCGTTTGAATTATGTCATCTAATTTATTAAATTTTTCAATATCTAATTTTTTATTCTTAAAAACTTTGTGAAAAATTTTATCAGCATCTTTAGAAAGATATTCTTCATACTGCAAAATTAATTTACTAAACTTATAAAATTTATGATGAACATTTTTATCCTCTTCCTTTAATCTTGGAGTAATATATTTTCTAAATCTATTTCTTGTATATTTATCACTACTATTAGAGGCATCAACTCTAAAAGGAATTTTGTGCTTTTTAGCATATTCATCTACTTCATCTTTTGTGTAATGAATAAGTGGTCTTAAAATCGTATAAGTTTTATTTTCTATTTTTTCACTAAAACCAGCATAACTTTTAAAATTAGCGCCTCTTACTATACGCATTAAAATAGTTTCCATTAAATCATCACCGTGATGCGCTGTCAACAGGTGCTTAGCTTGACATTCCTTTACACATTTTTCAAAAAAAGCATATCTTTTGACTCTAGCATCGTGATGAAAGTTCTTTTTACTATAAGATGTAATGGTCATATATTTGAAAATTATACCTTTTTTGGCACAATAGGCCTTTACCATCTCCGCCTCTTCGTCACTTTCCGTTCTTAGTTTATGATTTACGTGAGCGCATACAATATTTAAGTTTAATTCTTTTTTTAATTTATTAACAATTTCTAATAAAACCATTGAATCTGGTCCGCCTGATACCGCAACGACAACAGTTTCATCTTTTAAATTATCTTTTAAAATTTTAATTGCTTCAGTCATTATTATCCCCCCAATTAATAGGTTTAATTCCATTACTAACTAAAAAATTATTGGCTTTAGAAAATGGTTTACTACCAAAAAAACCACGATTAGCTGACAATGGTGAAGGATGAACACTCTCAATAATATAATGATTTTTATTTGTGATTAATTCTCTTTTACTACGAGCATAACTTCCCCATAAAATAAAAACAATCGGTTTTTCTCTTTGATTTAATAATTTGATTAAATTATCGGTAAAAGTTTCCCAACCTTTTCCTTTATGTGATAATGGTGAATCTTTAACAACTGTCATTATGGAATTTAATAAAAATACGCCTTCTTTAGCCCAATCTGTTAAATCATTATTAGTTCTAGTAATTCCTAAGTCATCTTTAAGTTCTTTAAAAATATTTTCTAAAGATGGTGGTCTTTTGACACCTTTTTGAACAGAGAAGGAAAGACCGTGAGCCTCATTATCACCGTGGTAAGGATCTTGACCTAAGATGACAACTTTAACATCATCATAATCAGTATATCTTAAAGCATTAAATATATTTTTATATTCTGGATATATTTTTTTATGACTATATTCATTTTTAACAAAAACTCCCAATTCTTTAAAATATGGTTTTTTCATTTCATCTTTTAAAACTATATCCCACTTCTTATTAATCACAAATCTCACCTCTTGGCTATATTCTACCATATTTTTTATGATAATTCATTATTTCAGCTCTTAATTTTATCATTGCATATATATTTATTAACGCTAAAGCCCCTACTAAAATATCAATAAATGACCAAAGAATGGTAGGCGAGGTAACTGTTCCAATTAAAACGCTGATAGGCACTAACAATTTTAAACCAATAATATCTTTACCAAATAAGAATTTTATACTAGCTTCGCAATAATAAAAACCGGTTAAAATGGTCGAAAACGAAAATAGAAAAATACAAATAGCTAATAAGATATTACCCTTATGACCAAAGTGATAAAAGAAAGCTAAACTAGTAAGTTCTATTCCATTTGGATTAATAAGATTTATATCTTTATAATTGAATATTAAAATCATAAAGGCAGTTGCTGTACAAATTAATAATGTAGTTATATAAATCCCTAAAACTTGTACATAACCACTTTTAGAACCATTTATACTATTAGAAGCACTCGCTGCTATACCTCCTAATCCAATTCCTGATTCATTAGAAAAAATAGCTCTTTGAACACCTATTAAAATTGTAACAATAAAACCTGTGAAAAATGGTTTTAAATTAAAGGCCTCATTAATTATCGTTTTTATTACTGATGTAAAAATTTCTAAATTGGTAACGATAACGTAAAGAGACATTCCTACATAAAGTAAGGCCATAAAAGGAACCATTTTATCAGTTACTTTTGATATTTTTTGAATTCCACCTTTGATAATGATAAAAGAAAGAATAGCTAAAATAAGGCCAATAATAAAATGATTATTTATAACTAAAGTATCAGTCATTTTTACGATCGTATTAGACTGAATAGGAATAAATCCTATAATATAAGCAATTATTACTACTAAAGCATATACTAAAGCTAAAGTTTTTTTATTGATGCCCTTTTTAATATAATATGGCGGCCCACCAATATCTTTTTTTGTATCTTTATATTTAATTGCAAGTAAAGTTTCTGCGTACGCTAGTGATCCTGAAATAATAGCAATTATCCACATCCAAAAAATAGTTCCTGCTCCGCCTACATAAATAGCTAAAGCCACTCCGGCAATACTTCCAACACCGATTCTTCCAGCCAGCGTTAAAAATAAAGTTTTTATAGGACTAATACCATATTTATTTTCGCTTTTTAATGATTTTATGATTTTTATAAATCTAATTTGAGGAAACTTAAGTTTAAAACTAAAATATAACCCCGATGTAATAATAAAAACTGTGACAATGGCCCAAAGAACATCTTTAATATTTTCTAGCAAATTAAATCACCAAAACATTTTATGCTTTGATGATTATTTTATTGTTCTTTTCTAAGATTATTTCTTCTTTCTAATATATGATGCGCTAATGTAAGTTCTTTAACTTTACCTGAACCCTTTTCAAGTCCCAATTGAATTTTTGGTTTAATAACTGGTCCGTGATAGTCACTACCACCACTTATTAATAATTCTTGCTCTTTAGTAATATTTAATAATTCTTTAGAAAAACTTCTTTTATGATGTGAATGATAAACTTCAATGCTATCAAGACCCATTTGTTTAAGATATTTTATATATTCGTTTAGCTGCTCTAATTTTAATCTTAAGCTTGTAGCATGCGCAAGACTGACATAACCACCTGACTTTTTAATAGCCTCGATAACTTCACTATCGTAAATTTTAGGCAAAGTATCTCTAACTATTTCGTGAGTTGTTATCAAATATTTATCAAAGGCTTCATTTATACTACTTACATATCCATTATAAAGTAACAATTTAGCAATATCTACTCGGCCAAAATTATTTTTTTTATAAATTTTTTCTATTTCACTTTCTTTAAAGGAAATGCCAAATAGTTTTCTTAATTCATATAATTGTTTTTCTACCGCGAGAAAATCTATTTCTTTTCTTTTGGAAGATATTTCATTAATAAGTTCGCTATTTAAGTCAAATTCATAGCCTAAAATATGTAGACGTTGTTTTTCGATTTTAAATTTTTGTGGAAAAACACTAGCAGTTATTTCAATTCCAGGAATATAATTAATTTCATCATCTGGATACTTAAACAAATATTTTAAAACTTCTTTAGCGCCTACCACAGTATCGTGATCAGTAATCGCAAAGGTTTTTATCTGCTTTGTATCTTTAACCTTTTCATACATCTTAACTGGTGAATATTCACCATCAGAGGCAGTTGTATGAATATGCATATCTTCCTTTATAAGTTTTCGCATAGTATCATCTCCTATAAATTATTCGCAATTTCAACAAAAATTTCAATTGGTAAACTTTCAGCGCGAACTGATAAATCCAAATTATGTTTTTTTAATATTTCTTCAATTTTTATTAAATTATATTGTCTAAGATTATTTTTTATAGTCTTTCTTTTTTGTCTAAAACTATCTTTAATTAATTTAAAAAATATTTCTTCATCTTTAAGTTTTAGTTTTTTCGTTTTTCTTTTAAACTCTATTACAATACTATCAACATTAGGTTTTGGCAAAAATACGTTGCGACTAACATCTAGTAATTTTTTAATATCAAAGTAATAATTTAAGTATATTGATAATGAATTATAATCTTTAGTATTAGGCTTAGCTTTAAATCTATCTCCAACTTCCTTTTGAACCATAACGACAATTTTATCTACCGGTACTTTATCTTCTATTAATTTCATAATAATCGGTGTCGTTATATAATATGGAAGATTGGCAATAACATATAATTTTTGATAATTATATTTTTTTATATCGTCACTAATATTTGTTTTTAAAAAATCTTTATATATAATTTCTGTATTATGAGTAATATTTTTTTCTAAAATAGGTTTTATACTTTCATCAATTTCATAAGCGAGAACATTTTTAGCTTTAAGACCAAGCTCACTTGTAAGTGATCCAGCGCCAGGACCAACTTCAATAACTAAGGTCTCTTTATCTATTTCTGATTTATTGATAATATTATTAATTATATTTTTATCCACAATAAAATTTTGTCCAAACTTTTTTTTGAAGTGAAAATTTTCTTTATCTAAAAGATTTTTAATTTTATTTGGTGAATATTCCATATTAGCCTCCATATTTATTATAACCCTTTTAATGAAGAAAAGAAAGGGTTAAAAACCCCATCTTTGTACACGATATTTAACATTATTACTGGTAACATCGTGAAGGCCAGGAGAAGATTCAGAATAAAAAGCTAAATCCATATGAATTTCTCCGTTAGACCAAGCATTTCGCATTGCGCCTCCAGTATCTAAAACAATGGCATTAAACGTTCCAACGGAACTTGTAACTTCAATAATTGTTCCGCAGGAAAATTTGTCTAAAGCAGCGGCTAATATTCGAACTTCACCATATTCATCATCATAATAAGTAGTTCCATCTTTAATTAAACTCCAAGAGCTACCATCTTTTGTCTTACAAGAAACTGTCCCGGTTTTACTGCAGCCCGCACAATCGGCACCATACCCAGTCATTTTTCCTATATATTCACTATAATCACCAGTTCCAACTTCAACAACGGCATTAACTGGTTTTTTTAATACCTCTAACTCATTATTGTCTGAATCAATATAAGATAATCCATTACTTCCTTCTTGCTTTGTTATTTTTATATCTTTAGGAAGTTTATCATTATATACGGTTTCAGTATCATAGGCTACCTCTTTAACTTCAGCAACCACATTTTTTGTTTGATTTGTATTTTGAACAGTCGCAATTTCATTTGAACTAAATATTCCTGTGACTGTAACAGCAGCAATTGATGCCCACTTTGAAATCAGCCCCAGTAAATAAGTATTCATAAAATCCTCCTATTTTTAAAATCGAAACGTGGCATATTATAACATAATACTTATTTCAAGTCAAATAGTAGCTTGGCATTAGCAGTAGTTCTTTCTAATACTTTATCTACGCTTATTCCTTTTATTTGCGCTATTGTTAAAGCTACATAATAAACATTTTTAGGTTCATTTTTATGTCCTCTAAAGGGTTCTGGAGTTAGATATGGGGAATCTGTTTCTAAAACAAAGTATTTTAGATCTAACTCTTTAACTATTTCTTTTAACTTTTTTTCATTTTTGAAAGTAAGCACACCACCAATACCAAAGGTTGTGTTTATTTCAATAAACTTTTTTGCCATTTCAAAACTTCCACTATAACAGTGCATATTACATTTAATTTCTGGTCTTTTTTCTTTTTTTATTATTTCATATGTATCTGATATAGCATCTCTAGAATGAATAATAATGGGTTTATTATATTTATTAGCAAGATGTATTTGTTTTATAAATAGTTCTTTTTGTTTTTTTTGATTTTCTTTAGTGTAATGATAATCAAGTCCAATTTCACCTATGCCGACTATTTTTGGATGTTTTAAATAGTTTTCGATTTTATCTATATTTTCATCGGTATAAGTTTCAGCAAATTCAGGATGAATACCGATTGTTCCATAGATATTATTATGTGTTTCACATAACTCTATAACTTCATCCATATCTGATGGACTAGCACTACTTACTATCATAATATTATTTCCCATATTTTTTATTACTGTTTCTATATCATCATAATCTTCTTTATTTAGATGGCAATGAGTATCTATCATCATAAAATCACGTATAATCAATCTTATAGAAATATTAATTAATTTCTTATTGATTGATCCCTTTCTATTTATATT
>CANQNL010000038.1 GCA_947625215.1 uncultured Bacilli bacterium
AAGGGCTAAATATCAAATGGAGCAAGTGACCGGAATCGAACCGGCATCTTAGCCTTGGCAAGGCCATATACTAACCGTTGTACTACACCTGCATAAAAGAACTTTAAAAGTTCTTTTTAATTATATAATATAATTTTAAAATTGTAAAGCTTTTTTAATTCTTTCTTTTATTCTATCAGTTCCAAGCAAGCATATTATGTCGTATAAATCAGGAGTCATAGATTTTGATGTTAAAGCGACTCTAATAACCATACTTATATCGGTAATACTGCCTTTATAGTTATTTGGATTTTCTTTATAATCTTTCATATTACCTGCGTATCCTAATTTTTCGGCACATTCCTGCATATGTTTAAACCAATTATCTTTATCATCATTTACATTATAATATTCATTAAAATAAGTATTTAGAATTAATTCTATCTCATTTTTATCATTAACATTTTGCCATTCATAACTTTCCGGATTAAATAATTCATCATACATATACCACATTTGGTTTTTAATATCACTAAAGCAAGAAATATCTTTTCTTGGTTTCTTTTGTTCTCTTTCGATATTGAAAACCTTGGTACTATAATCCTTATATTTAATAAGCAAATTAGCAAAATCTTTATCATATATATTAGCGTGATTTAAAGCTAAGTCATAAACATCACTAGCTTTTAATTTACTAATATAGTTCTTTGAAATATTAATAAGTTTATTGTAATCAAATAAAGTGCCACCAGTACTCATTTTTTTAAAATCAAGTTTAAATTCATTAGGATCTTTATCTTTATTTTGTTCAAGCCATATTTCAAAATTGGAATTAGCAACAGTTTCTAAATAAAGCATAACCGCTTCATTTGGAATACCTTGTTCGTGGTAGAAACTAATAGCAGCCTCTTTATCTTTTCTTTTAGAAAGTTTTCTTTTACTGCCATTATCATCAATCATTAGTGGTGAAATATGAGCATATTTGGGAACCTTAAATCCAAGCTTTACGAATAGTTCAGTATGAATAGGAATGCTTGAAAACCATTCATCACCACGAATAATGTGAGTTGTATGCATTAAATGGTCATCAACAGCGTGAGCAAAATGATAAGTAGGTAGACCATCAGATTTAATAATAGGAATATCCATATCATTTTCTGGAAGTTCGGATTTTCCTTTAATGCAGTCTTTGAATTTAAATCTTTTATTAAAGTCACCAGTACTTTTTAATCTAATTATATATTTTTCTCCATTATTGACCTTTTTAATAACATCTTCCATATTAAGCTTACGGCATTTAGCCCATCTTCCATAATAACCAATACGTTCTTTGTATTTTTCTTGAAGTTCTTTATCGTGAGTACATTCTTCCTCAGTACAGAAACAAGGATAAGCTTTGTCTTCGATGATTAATTTTTTGGCATAAGCCCAATAAATTTCCTTCCTTGAACTTTGTGTATAAGGTCCATATTTTCCTTTATCTCCGTCCTTAGTTACACCTTCATCAAATTTTATATTGAATTTTTCTAAGTCTTCGATTATTTTATTTACTCCATCATCAACCGATCTTTTTTGGTCAGTGTCTTCAATTCTAAGGAAAAAAACACCGCCAGTTTGATTTGCCATTTTATTAGAAATGAAAGCTGAATATAAAGCCCCAATATGAATAAAACCAGTTGGACTAGGAGCATATCTAGTTACAATCGCTTCTTCAGGCAGTTCTCTTTCTGGATATAATTTTTCATAATAATCAGTATTGTGAGTTACCCCAGGTAATAAAAGGTCAGCATATTCTTCTCTAGTCATAGAATTCCTCCTTGCATACTACCTTATTTTACCATATTTTTGTTATTTAATCACTAATTATGACTATATTTCCGTTTTAAAATTTATTTTGTACGTATTAAAAGTGTCTCTTAAAATAGGCCAGTTTTCTTCAGATGCCAGATTATTTAGATTCCAATAACTTATTCCACCTAAGTTATATTTGGAAACTAATCCAAGTTTTGCTTTTATACTTTGACCATTTTCAAACCAAACAACGTGATTTATTCCATTATCGGTATAATTAAAATAGGGGCTCATAGCTTCATCATCAAAATTGATAGTAACGCCAGTTTCCTTTGCTAGTAAAACAGCACCGGGATTAGTAAGCGTAGTAGCCCTAGTTCCTTTTTCATAAGGCAAAACCCAATCATATCCATAATTTGGAATACCCATTAATATTTTTTTGCTGGGTATTTCAGTAACCGCATATTTTAAAACATTTTCAACTTTGTTTAATGGTGATACGGCCATAGGTGGCCCATAGGCATATCCCCACTCATAAGTCATTAATATAACATAATCGGCATATTTTCCGTGGATACTATAATCGTGAGCTTCATATAAAGTACCTTTTTGATCTTTTGATGTTTTAGGAGCTAAAGCCGTAGTTAAAATTAAATTGTTACGGTGAAGTACCTCAGATATTTTTTTAATAAAATTATTATATGAGTCCTTATCTTCTGGATAAATGTATTCAAAATCAATATTAACTCCATAAAAATTTCTTTCCTTAGCTAAATTTAAAATATTTTGAATTAAATTATTATTTATAGTTTCATTAGTTAAAATAGTATGCGCTAAATCACTAGAGAATCCCATATTAGTCATATTAGTAACGCTCATTAAAGTTTTAACATTTTCTTTGCTAGCTAAATTTCTTATATTAGCATCATCTATTAATTCTAAGTCACCATTATTATTGGCGTGATAACTAAAAATACTTAAAAAAGTTAAATTAGGTAAAGCTAAATTAATAACCTCATCACTAACAAACGGAAAAACATAGCCATTAACAATTATTTCATTCATATAACACCTCACTATAATTAATATATAAAACCTAAAAAGATATTCTCTCCTAAATATTTTATTTTTTTAATTATTTTTGGTGCATAAAAATTGAAAAATAGGGAAATATACAAATGTAGGAGTTATTTTTTCCTCCTATATTAAAGCGAAAGTCTTATGACTTTTGCTTTTTTTAAATAATTAAAGTAGGGCAGGAATGATTAATTATAATAGAAAAAACAAGGCATTTACCTTGTTTTACGAACTAATTGTTTAATTTTACCTTGCGGTTTAACTTCAAGCGTATTTGAATTACCAAATAACTCTTTAGCATCACCATCACAATTTATTGGATAGTATGGAATTCTATCATTAAAAGTTATTTTTAAATAATCTGTAGTAAATATATTATCTTTACCATAATTCATTGCTCCATTTTTGGCTAAAAGAGTTGTTGGAAGTATTTTAAATAAATCACTTTCATTATGTAAAATAGCTAAATTGAATTTACCATCACACATATTAGCCGTTGGATTTATTCTTAAATGTGAAAATGTTTTAGCATTAAATATAGCAAGGAAAATAGTTTCAGTATCGAATTTTTCATTACCTAAATCTACAGTTATTTTATACGGATTTTTAACGATATTTTTATATAGTTCAGGGTCAGTGAAAAACTTCTTGGCCCCATATTTTATATAACTAAAAGTACCGGCATCTTTTTTATCGCCACTTTTGTCTATTAAATAAGTACAAGGTCCTAAAACACCACCAGTTGCTACATAGGCAATAGCTTTATTGTTAATCGCAATAATATCACGATTTTCAACATCGCCCTTTAATAAGGCTTTAGTAGCTTTAACTGGATTATATCTTGGTACATATGTATTAGGTCCCATATCGTTAGTAGTTCCACTAGGAACGTGACCATATAAAGCTTTTTGATTGCCATTTAACTTATGAAAGGCTTCATAGGCATTACTAACTGTTCCATCGCCGCCCATAGTTAAAATAACATTATACTCATCATTAAATTCTTCAATGTTATCAACGATAAATTCAGGATATTCACTTTCAATAGGAACAGGTGTATAACCAGAATTATATATAGCTTTAATAATGTTTAAAAATGTTTTTTTATTAAACCCTGAAGAGTTTTCATTATAAATTAAGGCACATACGGGTTTCATTATAAATCCCCCCTTTTTTAAACGTTTGCTATTATACTACTTATAATATTTTTGTCAAATTTAGCTTAAACATAATAAATATAAGTCTATATAATTTATATTTTTATTTTGACAAAAATCTCCATTATACTACCTTATAATTAAAAAAGGTGATATAATGAAAGTGAAAGTTTTTGATGAAAATCACGAAGAAGATTTAGAAAAAGCAATAAATGATTTTATTAAAGAAGAAGAACCTGAAATATTTGATATAAAATTTTCAGTAGGAACTTCTATCTTCGCCGAAGAACAGGTTTACTGCTTTTCGGCACTTATCGTTTATAGATAGGGTGGTATTATGAAAAAGAATAGCTTTTTAGGTGGGGCAGCTATTTCAACAATTGGTATTGTAGTATGTAAAATAATTGGACTTTTATATGTTATCCCTTTTTATGCTATTATTGGTGTTCAAGGGGGGGCATTATATAGTTATGCATATTCTATATATAATATGTTTTTAAATCTAGCTACTAGTGGTATTCCAGTAGCAATGAGTAAAGTAGTTAGTGAATTTAACAGTTTAAAATATTATTTTACTAAAGAACAAACATTTAAAATTGGTTTAAAAATAATTGGGGCTTTATCAATTATAGTTTTCTTAATTTTAGTTATTTTCGCACCACAAATAGCTTATTTAATTATCGGTGATGTAAAGGGCGGAAATAGTATTCAAGATGTCACTATGGTAATTAGGGTTATTTCAATAGCCCTTATTGTTGTACCATTTTTAAGTGTTTCAAAAGGTTATCTTCAGGGCCATAAAATAATGAACGTGTCATCTATCGCCAATATTTTAGAACAAATAGTTCGCGTTATAGTTATTATTGCTGGTAGTTTTTTAGCTATAAATGTTTTCCATACTGAAATTAGTACAGCTGTCGGTATTGCCGTATTTGGAGCTACAGCTGGAGCGATAGCGGCTTATTTCTATGTATATGATAAAATAAGGAAAAACAAAAAAGATCTTAATAAAGATGCTAAACAAACTAGAGATGAAGCAAAAATAACTAATAAGGTTATCGGTAAAAAGATTGTCTTTTATGCTCTACCATTTGTGGTAATATCCGTTTTACAATCAGCATTTACTATGGTAGATGTATTTACCGTTGTAAAATCACTTGCTAGCTTAGGATATACAACGGCAATAAGTGAAAATGTCTTAAGCGTTATTGCTACGTGGGGTTCTAAACTTAACGTTATTGTTATGTCAGTAGCAACAGGGATTATTACTAGTTTAATTCCAACTATAGCAGCTAGCTTTGCCATTAAAAATTATAAAGATGTAAATAGTAAAATTAATCAAGCTATTCAAACATTACTATTAATTACGGTTCCACTTTCAGTTGGATTAAGTTTTATGGCAACCGATGTATGGACGGTATTTTATGGATATAATGAACTTAACATTTCAATTTTTAGAATATTAATTCTATCCCAAATTCCACTTTCAGTGTGTTCAGTAATGGTTAATGCTAACCAAACTATGAATAATACCAAAGCGACAATTATGGCTTTAGGACTTTCCGTTCTAGCCAAAATATGTCTTAATGTACCAATGATGATGTTATTTGATTATATTGGTATGGAAGCTTATTATGCCCCAATTGTTTTAAATATGATTATCGATACTACCGCTAGTTTATATTTACTTAGAGTTGTTAAGAAAACAACTGATATTAATTATTTAAAATCATTAAGAACATTTATAAAAGTTATATTGTGTACCGCTATTATGGTTGTAAGTTTATCAATTTTAAATATATTTATACCAAATGTAACAACATCGAGATTTATGGCTATCTTAGAACTAATATTATATGGTATAATAGGTATGGTAATATACTTTATCGTTGCTTATAAATCAAAAACGATTGATGAAATTTTAGGACCAGACTTTGTCAATAAATTTATAATGAAATTTAAAAAAGTATTACATAAATAATAAAGAATAAAAAGGAAGTGATAAAAATGGAAAGACTTAGCTTTTTAGATAAATTAGCTGTTTTAGGCAGCAATATTTTAGCGCATCCAATTTTTATTCTTTTATTGCTTTCACCAATTGTAATATTTGTTTTAAATAAAAAAATAACTAGAAAAATTGTTATAGCTATTTATGTATTAATTTTAGCTATCGTCTTATTTGTAGGCAATTCTACAATATTTGAACTTTTAGATAACTTAATCGATGGAATATTTATGACCGTTTATTTTCCAAATTTTGTTACCTTGTTTGTTGTCGTTGTAGCTTCAGCAATTATTGCCTTAATTACATTTCTTAAAAAGAAAATGTTTAAAGCAAATAAGATTATTAATATTACCGGTTTTGCAATCGTTCAGACAATGTTTTGCCTTGTTTTAACTGTTGTTCAGGTTAATAATATCGATATTTATGAAGAAAATGCTTTATATTCTAATAGTGATGTTTTAACCTTAATGCAGTTGTTGACAGGTACTTTTGCCCTTCAGATTATTTCAATTATTGTTGTAACGGCAATTGAGAAAATCACAAAAATGTTAGATGATAAAGATGAGGCACATCGAAAATATCGTAATATCGAAAGAGCTAAAAAATTAACCAGCGCTAAAGCCGAAACATTATTTATGGATGATATAGAAGATGATTATGATATTAAAATTGAACCGCAAGCCCCACTTGATAAAAGTTTAATTGAACAAAATAAAATTACGCCAATTAGTTTATTAGAGGCCATTGATGAAGAAAAAAGGCAGAATAATGCTATTGTAAGTAGTCCGCCAGAATTTGAATTACCAGTTGAAACTTTAAATGTTAAACCGAAAGTGGAACCCGAAACTTTAGAAATACCTGAGGTTCAAAAACCACTAATTACTCCAGAACTTGAAGCCCCTAGAATGCCAAAATTTGTAGCTGAAGTTGTAAATACACCTGCTGCAAAGGTAAATAAAGAAGAGATTCTTCCAGAAATACCTAAAGCGGTTAATGCCGAAACTCTTATGCCTAAAACTCCAGAGATAAAAGTGAAAGAGGAAAGGCCAGTAATAAAAGAAATTCCAAAATCTGAGCCCGAAGAAGTCATAACGGGATTAGTAATTATGAATTTAGCTAAAACAATTTCGGCAATTAAGAATATTAAAAGAATATATACAATGTGATATATTAAATATTGTTAATAACTCAAAATAGCTATTTTAGGTTTACATAATATTTTTAAAAATTAATATTTTTCTTGCATTTTTATATAAATTAATGTATATTATTAATGTACTTATTTCTTGGATTAGAAGAACTCCATCTTTTATTCTAGGATTTAAGCGAATATTTAAAAAAAGGAGGACTAAAATGGCTTTAACAAAAGAACAAAAGGAAAAAATTGTTAAAAAATATGCCAGAGGCAAAAATGATACTGGTTCAGCTGAAGTTCAAATTGCAATTCTTACTGAAGAAATCGCTGAGCTTACTGAACACTTAAAAGAACATTCACACGATTATCATTCAAGAAGAGGCTTACTTAAGAAAGTTGGTCACAGAAGAAGTCTACTTAAGTATTTAAAAGAAAGAGACATTACAAGATATCGTGAAATCATTAAAAGCTTAGGCTTAAGAAAATAATAAATAAAATAGTAGGCACTCGTTTTTGAGTGTCTTTTTATAAGGAGGAAACGTATGAAAAAAACATTCGAATTAGATTTTAGAGGAAGAAAATTAGTTGTTGAACACGGCGAACTAGCTAAACAAGCTACAGGATCTGTTTTAGTAAGATATGGCGATACTGTGGTTTTATCAGCGGCAGTAGTAAATAAAAATGCGAATTTACTATCTGACTTTTTCCCATTAATGGTATTATATCAAGAAAAATTATATTCTGTTGGAAAAATACCAGGAGGATTTATTAAAAGAGAGGGTCGTCCTACTGAAAATGCCACTTTAGCAGCTCGTATGATTGATAGGCCAATGCGACCTTTATTTCCAGAAGACTTTAAAAATGAGGTTCAAATTGTCAATACTGTCCTATCAGTAGATCCAAATAATTCACCAGAAATGACAGCTTTATTTGCTTCATCACTTGCCGTATCAATTAGTAAAATACCATTTAATGGTCCAATTGCTAGTGTAAAAGTAGGTAGAGTAAATGGCGAATTTATTATTAATCCAACTACCGAAGAAGCAGAAGAGTCAGATATTGATTTAACTGTCGCTGGAACTGAAGAAGCTATAAATATGGTTGAATCTTCAGCTAAAGAAGTTAATGAAGATGATATGCTTGAAGCTTTAATGTTTGGTCACGAAGCTATAAAAGAATTAATTGCATTTGAAAAACAAATAATTGCCGAAATTGGCGAAGAAAAAATGGAATATGAAAAACTAGAAATTGAAAACAGTTTACGAAAAGAAATAACTGATTTAATTAGTAAGCCCCTAGATAAAGCTTTAAGAATTAAAGATAAATTAGAAAAATATGGCAAAATTGATGAAATAAAAGAAAATTTACTTGAAAAATATGAAAAAGAAAATGAAGAATTAAAAGAAGATGAACTTAAAGAATTATTAACCAAAGTTGCTTTAGTATTTGGTGATATTGAATATGATTTATTTAGAAAAATTGTCGTTATCGAAAAAGAAAGAGCCGATGGCCGTGGAATGAAAGAAATAAGACCACTTTCAGCTAGTGTTGACATTTTACCTAGAACTCACGGTTCAGCATTATTTACAAGAGGTGAAACTCAAAGCTTATCAGTAACAACCTTGGGCGCTTTAGGTGAACATCAAATTTTGGATGGTTTAGATTTAGAAAGTGAAAAAAGATTTATGCTTCACTATAATTTCCCACAATTTTCAGTAGGTGAGACTGGTAGATATGGTTCACCTGGAAGAAGAGAAGTAGGTCACGGGGCATTAGGAGAAAAAGCTCTATTACAAGTAATTCCATCTGAAGAAGAATTTCCATATACGATTAGAGTAGTTTCAGAAATTTTAGAAAGTAATGGTTCATCATCACAAGCTAGTATCTGCGCTGGATGTATGAGTTTAATGGCCGCTGGTGTACCAATAAAAGCTCCAGTAGCTGGTATTGCAATGGGACTTATTACCGCTGGTGATGAATATACCATTTTAACCGATATCCAAGGAATGGAAGATCATTTAGGTGATATGGATTTCAAAGTAGCTGGAACGAAAAAGGGAATTTGTGCTTTACAAATGGATATTAAAATCACCGGTATTTCTAAACAAATTTTAAAAGAAGCTTTATATCAAGCTAAAGAAGCTCGTATGGAAATTTTAGATGTTATTACTAATACTATTCCAGAACCTAGAGAAGAAGTTAGTGAATATGCCCCTAAAATGGAAACCTTTAAAATTGATCCTGATAAAATTAAAGATGTTATTGGTAAAGGTGGCGATATGATTACGAAGATCATCCTAGAATCTAGTAACGTAAAAAGTGTTAACGATGTAAATGCCGTTAAAGTTGATTTAGAAGATGATGGTACAGTAATTATCTATCACACCGATAAAGCTATTATCGAAGAAACCGCTAGAAGAATTAAAGATGTAATTAAAGAAGTAGAACCTGATAAAATCTATACAGGTAAAGTTGTTAAAGTCGAAGACTTTGGATGCTTTGTTGAATTATGGCCAGGAATGGAAGGCTTGGTTCACGTATCACAATTAGATACAAAGAGAGTAGAAAAACCAAGTGATATGGTTAAAGTTGGCGATGAGATTTTAGTTAAATCACTAGGATATGATAAAAAAGGAAGATTAAACCTTTCAAGAAAAGAAGCCATTAAATAATAATGAAAGTAAATTCTTAAAATGAATTTGCTTTTTCTTTTAGATTAAATATGATATAATTTGATAGTAAGGAAGATGCAAATGAATGAAAATATAATAAAAAACATAAGTACAGATTTAAATATTAAAACGGTTCAAGTAGAAAAAACATTAAAATTATTAGAAGAAGGTAATACTATACCTTTTATTGCTCGTTACCGAAAAGAAGTAACTGGTAATTTAAACGAAGAACAAATTCGTAAAATTAATGAAGTGTATATGTATGAAGTAAATCTTTTAAAAAGAAAAGAAGATGTAATTAGATTAATAGATGAAAAAGATCTTTTAACAGATGAGCTTAAAAATCAAATAATGAATGCCTCTAAACTAGTTGAAGTAGAGGATTTATATCGTCCATTTAAAGAAAAGAAGAAAACTAAAGCGACAGAAGCTATTAAAAATGGTTTAGAGCCACTTGCTAAACAAATAATGAGCTATACAAATAAAAATGAAGAAGAATTAGTAAAGCCATTTTTAAATGAAAAAGTTAAGACAAAAAAAGAAGCTTTAGAGGGTGCTTCATATATAATTGCTGAATGGATAAGTGATAATGCTTATTATCGCAGGTGGATTAGAAATTTATTTTATCGTGAGGGCACACTTATAACTAAAATAAAAAAGAATGCTGAAGATGAAAATAAAGTATATGAAATGTATTATGATTTTGTAGAAAAAATAAAATACGCTAAAGGATATAGAGTTCTTGCTATTAATAGAGCTGAAAAGGAAAAAGTAATTAATGTGACTATCGATATTGATAAGGACAAAATATTTAATTATTTAGAAGAAAAATTAATAAAAAAAGAAGCTCCTTTTAACTATATAATTAAAGACGCTATTAAAGATAGTTATAAAAGATTAATAGAACCATCAGTTTCAAGAGAAATTAGAGCGGAGCTTACTGAAAAGGCCGAAGATGAAGCCACAGACAATTTTAGTAAAAATTTAGAAAATTTACTAATGCAACCACCAATGAAAGAAAAAATGGTATTAGGATTTGATCCCGCTTATAGAACGGGATGTAAACTAGCCGTTGTTGATGCCACAGGTAAAAAAATAGCGATTGCGGTTATTTATCCACACGAGCCAAAAAACGAAAAAGAAAAAAGCAAACAAATTCTTTTAGATTTAATTGATAAATATAAAATTGACGTAATTGCAATCGGTAATGGAACTGCTTCTCGTGAAAGTGAAGCATTTGTTGCTGATGCTATTAAAAGCGCTAAACATAAAGTTAAGTATATTATCGTAAGTGAAGCTGGGGCTTCTGTATATTCAGCTTCCAAATTAGCAATATCAGAATTTCCAAATTTACAAGCTTCAGAACGTAGTGCAATTAGTATTGCTAGACGTCTTCAAGACCCCCTTTCAGAACTAGTTAAAATTGATCCTGAAAGTATTGGTGTTGGTATGTACCAGCACGATATACCTGATAAAAAATTAACCACATCTTTAGATTTCGTTACGCAAAAAGCCGTAAATAGTGTTGGCGTTAATATAAATACCGCTAGTAAATCACTACTTAAATATGTATCAGGTCTTACCAAATCCGCAATTGATAAATTAATTAATTATCGTGATGAAAATGGTAAAATACTAAGCCGAGATATTATCAAAAAAATACTAAGCCCTAAAATATATACGCAAGCAATTGGCTTTTTAAGAATTACTGATGGATCTAATGTTTTAGATAGTACTGATATTCACCCAGAAAGCTATAATGTGACAATGAAACTTTTAGATAATTTAGGACTATCTTTAAAAGATATTGGAACAGATAAAATGAACTTTGATATTGACCTTAATGAATATAAGGATAAACTAGGAACCGACATCTATACTTTAGAAGATATAATTAAATCACTTAAAAAGCCAAATAGAGATCCTCGTGATGAAATGCCAAGTCCTATTTTAAAAAGCGATGTTTTACATTTAGAAGATTTAAAAATTGGAATGGCTCTTCAGGGGACTGTGAGAAATGTTACACCATTTGGCGCTTTTATCGATATTGGTCTTAAAAATGATGGACTTGCTCATATTTCTAAATTAACTGATAAATTTATCAAACATCCAATGGAAGTCGTTAATGTTGGTGATATAGTTGACTGTTATGTTGATGAAATTTTATTAGATAAAAATAAAGTATCATTATCATTAATTAAACCAAAGGAGAATTAAATGAAAAAATTAATTTTAATAGTCCTAATTTTAAGCATATCGGGGTGCGTAGGAAATAGAGATTTTACTAAAGTATGCACAGTTAAAACAAATTCAAAGGATATAACTGATAAAGAAATTTTAAAAGTAAACTTTAATAACAAAGATGAAATCACTGATGTAATTATAACTAGAACATATACTTTAAAAAACGATTATCCGCAAACCTTAGAAAGTATTAAAAAAAGTTCTATAGATTATAATAATTCTTTATTAACGAAAAAAGGCATAAAAATTTCTATTGTCAAGGATACTAAAGAAGAATATGTTATTAAATATTATTTAAACGTTCCTAAGATGAATGAGAAAGACTTAGAAATATTTGATCTTAAGAAAAATTCAATAAAATTCTTTAATAAAATGCGTAGTAAAAATGTAGAATGTAAATAGAAAATGTGATATAAT
>CANQNL010000039.1 GCA_947625215.1 uncultured Bacilli bacterium
GCCCAGTTAGATAGTATTGATGTTAGTGAAAACACCAATGAAAATATAGAAATAGTAACTTCAGGAATAAATGAAGGTGATACATTAAATCCTAGTAGTACGGCTACTTTAAGCGTGAAAGTAACATATAGTGATGAGGTAACAACGCAGCCTGATAATCTAGAAACAGAGGTAACTATAACCTTAAATTACGTTCAAGAAGGAATGAGAACACCATTTCCTGAAACAATTGATTTTGATACTGTATCAACAACTAATTCGATAACCGTAACAGCAACAAAAGTAAGTGGAGCAACTTATGAATTTAAAAAAGATACTGATGCTTATGTAAGTAATGGTAAAAATAATGTTTATACGTTTAATGAAATAACTCATAATACAGAACATAATATTCAGGTTAAAGTAACAAAAGGAGAAGATACTTTAGAATCTGAAACTAAGCAGGCGAGAACCAATGTCCTAGAGGCGCCTATCATTTCAGTTTCTAATGTTACATATACAGCAAGTATGACATTTCCTGAAGGATGTGCGAATGGCACATATACTTGTTCATACACTTTATCAGGAGCTCAAACTGGAACAACACCAGTTACTTCAACATCAGCTAGCGTTACTAATTCATCATCTAGTTCCAGTTTAACCGTAAAAGCCGATGTAAATGATGGATATAATACTGTTTCCCAGTCAGGTACGATATATGCTCAATCAGCTAGTTGTTTTGTAGCTGGAACAAAAGTATTAACCGAAAATGGTTTAAAAAATATCGAAGATTTAAAAGTAGGTGAAAAAGTATATTCATATAATGAAACAATAGAAAAACCAGAATTAAAACCAATAACTAAAGTATATATACGTGAAAGATATGGAATAGTAACATTAAAATATGAAAAATTAGATAATATAAATGGAAAAGTATATAAGAATATCGATACGCATTTTAATAAAAAAGAAAAAGCAAATGAAATAAAATCAACTTGGGATCATCCATATTATGTCATAAATAAAGGATGGATAATGGCATCTAAATTAGAAATAGGAGATAGGATATTATCTATAGATAATAGCGAAATAGTTGTAAGAAGTTTACAAACAAATGAAGTAGATAAAACAAAAGTATATAATATGGAGGTAGGAGATAATCACAATTATTATGTAGGTTATGATAATCTTTTAGTTCATAATGATGAAATGGTTGCATATCCTATTATGCCATTGAACGCCACGTGTGCTGACGCAGAACGAAAATAAAAGGCATACTTCTAAATGAAGTATGTTTTTTTAAATAATTATTATAAATTTTTTTAAAATGCACATTCTAATATAAAAGATGTAAATATCTTTTAAAAATAGAGAGGAGGAGAGATAATGAAAATAAAATTATGGCTCGTCAGCATCCTTTTATGTTCAGTCACTTTCTTGGGTATTAATGTTCAGGCAGAAGAAGTAACTTGGGATACTATTTCAAACAGATATAAAGAATTATTAGAAAGCGCTGGAGCAGATGGCTATAAAATTCAAATTAATCCAATTGAAGGCACTAAAGATGTCCAGGTGTCATTAGATAATCCCGTATATGGCAAATATTTTATTCAATTTAAATATGATGAAGCAGGTAAAACAATAACTTATACAAACAATAGAAATGTTGAAAAAGCTAGTGAGCAGACACAAATTTATTATAGATATACTGATGAATATTTTATAAAAGCAATGTTTTATACCTTACTTGATGTCTATAAGATTGATGATAAACAAGGTGTAACTGTTGATATTTGGGAACAATATGGTGTTACTGATACTAAAGAAGAAAAAAATTTAACATATAAGCCAGATGAAAATACATCTTTTCAAGAACAACCATATAAAAGTGTTAGCTTTAATTTAGAAACGTTTAACACTGCTACTTTGGATAAACAAAATACTTTAACTAGTGATAGTCCATATCCTTCAGTACTTAGAGAATTAAAAACAAGTTTAGATCCGATGGGAGACTGTTTAAAAGACTTTACACCATCTAAAGATGAACCAGAGATAGTACCAACACCAGAAGATCCTAAAAATTTGCAAACTAATGAAAATCCTAAAACAGGACTTAGCCTTCCTATTATTGGTTCTATAACAGTATTGATAGTAACAATTATTGCATATTTTATCTTAAATAGAAAAAATTTATTTAAGGAAGTTTAAAAATTAAAATTTGATATATTTGCTCATTCTTTCCAAAAATATTTATGATGTAATTTAGATATATTTCTAAATAATTTGGCATAAATATTTAAAAAAATAGTTTAAAACAGCATATATTTATTTGGTAGTTGCTTTTTAATCAAAAATGTGATAAATTATATAGAGCTGGGAGGTATACTATGCAAATACTATTAATTATACTTTCAATCTTAATAATTGCTATTGTAATTTTACAAAGTGGTAAATCGGCAACTGCTAGTAGCAGTATTATGGGTGGAAATGACGAATTATTCGCCAATCGTAAAGAAAGAGGTAGTGAGTTATTTATAACTAGAGCTACGTGGTTTTTGGGACTTTCTTTCTTTGCTGTTTGTATTATTATGGAATTCGTTAAGTAAAGGCCCAGCATAGAAAGGCTATTTTTGAAAGGGAGCTTAGAAATGTCAGAATATTTATTAACATCAAAATATGTTACACTTATAGATCAAACTGATGAAGAACGTTTTGATGAATTTGTAAGAACGATTAATTGTACAATTAATAGTGTAACAAAAGAAAAATATGGCAATGAAATGTTTGCTTACATTATAGGTGTTGCCTGCAATAAAGTCTCAGATTTATTTGAAAATGTCGAAGATAATATTAATTTAGATAAAGTTCAATTATTAGATAGAGATAAAGCTTATGCTTTATTTGCTGATAAAGTAAAATATATTTTCGAAAAATATAATCTCAATTTAATCGATGGTAAAACTTTGTATAATGAAATTAAGGGCTCACACGTGATGTTAAGTGAAATTGTCGAACCAAAAGGTTATAGTAAAACTTTAAAGAAAAACGTCAAATTTTCCTAGGAATAAAAAATCCTAGGTTTTTTCTTTAAAAAAATGCGAAAATCTGTTAATTTTCTCTATTTTTTGATATAATTAATTAAGGTGGGAATATGAACATATATGGAGTGACTTTAGAAGAATTATCGGACTATTTTGAAAAACACGGTGAAAAAAAATTTAAGGCCGTTCAGATATATGACTGGCTATACAAAAAAAGAGTAAAAACTTTTGATGAAATGTCTAATATAAAAAAAGAAGTTATCCAAAGATTAAAACAAGATTTTTCACTAAATATTCCTGCAATTGTAAAAAAACAAAGTGGAAAAGATGTATATAAATATTTAATAAAACTGAAAGACGGAAATCATATAGAAGCTGTAGTGATGATTCATAATTATGGCAATAGCCTATGTGTATCTTCGCAGGTTGGCTGTAATATGGGCTGCACTTTTTGTGAAAGTGGCAGATGTAAGAAAAAACGTAATTTAGATACCTATGAAATGGTAAGTCAAATATTATTGATTGAAGAAGATTTAAAAATTAGAATTTCACACGTTGTTTTAATGGGAATAGGTGAGCCCTTTGATAATTATGATAACGTTATGAAATTTATAAATATTATAAATAATGGTAAAGGAATAGATATTGGTGCTAGACATATAACTATATCGACGTGCGGAATAGTTCCTAAAATAAGAGAATTTGCTTTATCAAAATTACAAGTTAATTTAGCCATAAGCTTGCACGCACCTAATGATGAACTTAGAAATAAACTAATGAAAATAAATAAAGTTTATAAACTAGAAGATATTATTGAAAGTGTAAAATTTTATATTAAGAAAACTAACCGAAGAGTTACTTTTGAATATATAATGCTTAAAGATGTCAATGATACTAGTAAGCACGCTTTAGAACTTGCTAATTTATTAAAGGGCTTAAATGCTTATGTTAATTTAATTCCTTATAATGAAACAAGTCATATAAATTTTAAAAAAACAAGTCACGATAAAGTAATGCAATTTTACGATATACTTAGAAAAAATAAAATAAATGTTACAGTAAGAAAAGAATTTGGTTCTGAAGTTAGTGCCGCTTGCGGACAATTAAGAACAAAAGAGGAGGAAAAATAATGGAATATTCTTATTTAACCGATCCCGGAAAAGTTAGAGATCATAATGAAGACAGCGTTACAATTGTTAAAAACAAATCTGGAGAAATATTAATGGCTGTAGCTGATGGTATGGGTGGACACAAAGGCGGTGAAATTGCTTCTTCAATAGCAATAACAAATATCGGTAAAAGATTTATGGCCGCAAGTTCTGTCGGGAATAAAGAAGATGCCATTGCTTTCATAAAGGAAATTGTCAGTGAAGCTAATATTATGCTTTATAAATACACTACTGATAATCCTGAAAGCAAGGGAATGGGAACAACACTTGTTTTAGCTTTATTAACTAAGGATTTCCTATTATTTGGTAATATTGGTGATTCATCAGGATTTGTAGTTAAAGAAAATAAACTTTATAAAATTACAACTGATCACACCCTGGTAAATTTATTAGTAAAATCTGGGGAACTTACTGAGGAAGAAGCTAGAAATCATCCAAGAAAGAATGTTTTAATGCGTGCGCTAGGAGCAAATATGACAGTAGAAATGGACATATTTGATGTTGAGACTGATGTCGATGGAATATTTTTATGTTCAGATGGACTTACAAATATGTTAGAAGTAGAACAAATTGAAAAAGTTTTAGAAAGTGATTTAAATATTGATGATAAATTAAATAAATTAATTTTAAAATGTAATCATCGCGGCGGAACTGATAATATATCAGTAGCCTATTTAAAAAAGGAGGCCAAGTAGTATGATAAGTAAAGGGCAAAAAATTAATGATAGGTATGAAATAATTCGCTCTATTGGTGAGGGAGGAATGGCTAATGTCTATTTAGCTTATGACACAATTTTAGACCGCAAAGTAGCCGTTAAAATACTTAGAGGAGACTTATCAGAAGATGAAAAATTTGTAAGAAGATTCCAAAGAGAAGCTATTGCAGCTAGTTCTTTAAGTCATCCAAATATCGTTGAAGTATATGATGTAGGAGAAGACGACGGGAAATACTATATCGTTATGGAATATGTTGACGGAAAAACATTAAAGAGTTTAATTAAAAAAAGAGGAGCTTTAACTTTACCAGAAGTAGTAGATATAATGTCACAACTTACCTCAGCAATTAGTTGTGCGCACGAAAGTTATATTATTCATCGTGATATTAAACCACAAAATGTTATTATCTTAGAAGATGGCCGCGTTAAAGTGATGGACTTTGGTATTGCTGCGCAGCTAAACAGTAATAATTTAACGCAGACTAATAGTGTTATGGGAACCGTATATTACTTGCCACCAGAACAAGCCAATGGTAATGCCACAACCATTAAAAGTGATATTTATTCATTAGGTATTGTAATGTATGAGTTAGTTGTTGGTAGAGTGCCATTTAAAGGTGATAGTCCAGTTGAAGTGGCTATTAAACAAATGCGTGAAAAAATTCCTGATTTAACAGCTGCTAATCCTGATATTCCGCAGTCAATTGAAAACATTATTTTAAGAGCATGCGCTAAAAATCCTAAAAATAGATATAATTCAGTAAAAGAAATGCACGAAGATTTAAAAACAGCATTAGATAGCGATCGTTTTGATGAAGCCAAAGTTGTTTACGAATATCCAGAAAGTAATTTTGAAGATGATACCGAAATGCCAAGAGGAAAACGTAGTGATCGTAATCGTGATAAAGATGGCAAAGACGAAAAGAAAAAAGATAAAAAACTTAATAAATCCGTTCTTATTGCTAGTATTGTAGCCGGAGTATTAGTATTTGGTTTGTTATTTGCTTTTATAATTTATCCAAAATTTATTGCTAAACCACCAGTAGAAGTACCAGATGTTTCCGATATGACAGTAGCGCAAGCTGAAAGAACATTAGAGGATAAAGGTTTTAAAGTAAAAAATAAAACTGAGAAAAAAACTAGTGATGATATAAAAGCCGGTAAAGTAATTGAAACCGATCCAGAATCTGGCCGAACTATTAAAAAGGGAAGTAAAATTACTTTAATTGTTTCAAGCGGAACTAAAAAAATAAAAATAGAAGATTATAAAGGTAAAAACTTTTATGAAATAAAAGCTAAATTAGAAGCTGCTAAAGTAACTGTCGAAACAGAAAATAAAGATGTTCCAGAAACTGATAATGTTGAAGAAAATACTATTTTAGGACAAGATGTTGAGCCTGGAAAGAAATTAGGCAAAGGGGATACTATTGTTTTAACTATTCCAAATATTTATAAAACATATCCAGATTTTGTTAAAGAAGGATATACCGAAATGGACTTTAAATCATTCTGTAGTAAAAATGGTTTAACGCCAGAAATTGGTTATCAAGCTGATAGTACTAAGTCAAATGGAACTATTATATATCAAAATATGGCTCCAGGAACAAAAATAAAAGAAGGTGCAACAGTAAGAGTAACAGTAGTTAAAAATGTTGAAGAGACTAAAGATAAAGACCCAGATGCTGAAGAAAATATACCAAAGGATCAACAAGAACAAAATGAACAAAGCTAAAGGCCAAATTATTAAACAAATTAGTAATGATTATACGGTATTAAGTCAAGATGAGACATTTATATGTAAACCACGAGGTAAATTTCGAAATATCGATATTAAACCTTTAGTCGGTGATTATGTAATTTTTGATAAAGACAATAATTATATTTTAGAAATATGTCCAAGAAAAAATAGCCTTGAAAGACCAAGCATTGCTAATATTGATATGGCAATAATTATAACAAGTTTAAAAAAGCCTGATTTTGATACTAATTTATTAGATAAGCTACTTACAGTTATTGAATTTAACTGTATAAAGCCAGTTATTATTTTTACAAAGTCTGATTTATTAACTGAAGAACAGTTAAAAGACTTTAAAAAATATTTTAATTATTATAAAAAAATAGGCTATGAAGTTTATATGAATTATGAGCTTGATAAGATAAGTAAAATATTTAAAAATAAGGTAAGTGTTTTTACCGGCCAAAGTGGGGCTGGTAAAAGCACACTTTTAAATAAATTAGATAAATCTTTAAATATTAAAACAGCGCCTATTTCTTTAGCTTTAAATCGTGGAAAGCATACAACTAGACATACATCGCTACTAAAAGTATATGGTGGATTAGTAGCCGATACACCTGGTTTTTCAGCGCTTAGTTTTGGTGCGATGACACCTTCTGATATTAGAGATAATTTTATCGAATTTAATTTGTATAAAGAAAATTGTAAATATCGTGATTGTATGCATAATAAAGAAGATCAGTGTCAGATAAAAAAACTTGTTAATGAAGGAAAAATCTTACAAAGTAGATACGATAATTATATAAATTTTATAAATAAAGGGTGATGGTATGATAATATCAGCTTCATTTTTAAAAATTCAAAAGGAAACAGATAAGATTTTAAAATTGGATGAATATACAGATTATATGCACTATGATGTAATGGACGGAAATTTTACCGAAAGTAAAACTCCGTCTTTAATCGGTTTTAAAGTAAATAAGCCAAAAGATGTTCATCTAATGGTTACTGAAATTAAAAAGTATGTTGATGAATATTGCCAAATTAATCCAGATTTTATTACATTTCATATAGAATGTGCTGATGACGTTTTAGATATAATTAACTATATCAAAAAAAAGGGAAGTAAAGTCGGTATTGCTTTAAATCCAGAAACTAGTGTAGATAAATTAATACCTTATTTAAAAGACATTGATTTAGTATTAGTAATGTCAGTTCATCCTGGAAAAGGTGGACAAACTTTTATCGATATAACCGATAAGATAGATCTGTTAGATAAATTTCGATATGAAAATGATTTAAATTATTTAATTGAAGTTGATGGCGGAGTTAATGATGAAACTATCAAAAAATTAAAAAAGGCCGATATGGTTGTATCAGGCTCATATATTACTGATAGCCATAATTATCAGGCGCAAATAGAAAAATTAAGGGGTGCTATAGATGAATAAAGGGTTTACATTAGCTGAATTAATGGGGGTCATTGTTATTATTGGTGTTATTGCTATAATAGCTACTGTGGCAATTGATCGTAGTATTAAAAATAGCCGCTATGAAACTTGTTTAGCCCAGGAAAAAAACATTATTGAAGGCGCGCAAACTTGGGCCATTGATCATCCTAGAGAACTTCCAAATGCCGGTGAGATTAAAATGATTAGTATTACAACGCTTCAAAATGAAGGGCATCTAGAAATTTTAACTAGTCCGATGACTAACAAAGTTTTTTCAGAAACTACAAGTATTAGTATAACTTCATCAAATGGTACCAGTTATGAATATGCCGTAAATTATGGCGATGAAGCTGAAAAGTGTACTAAATAGGAGGTAACTTATGAAAAAAGTAACAGTCGATGGTAATGAAGCCTGCGCCCTTGCTTCTTATATGTTTACAGAGGTTGCAGGAATTTATCCAATAACGCCCTCTAGTCCAATGCCAGAACATATAGATAAATGGGCATCAATGGGTAAAAAAAATATATTTAATGACCAAGTTAAAGTCGTTGAAATGGAAAGTGAAGCCGGAGCTATTGGTATGGTTCACGGTTCACTACAAACAGGAATTTTAACTAGTACTTATACAGCTAGTCAAGGTTTATTATTAATGATACCTAATATGTATAAAATAGCTGGAGAAATGCTTCCAGGGGTTATACACGTAGCAGCTAGATCACTATCAACTCACGCTTTAAGTATTTTTGGTGATCATCAGGATATTTATGCTACAAGACAAACTGGCTTTTGTATGCTTGCTTCTTCTAACGTAGAGGATGCTTATTATTTAGGACTTATAAGTCATTTATCCGCAATTAAATCTGCTTTACCATTTATGCATTTTTTTGATGGCTTTAGAACTAGTCACGAATATAATAAAATAACGATTTTTGATGATGAAGAACTTGAAGGTTTATTAGATGAAAAAGCTTTAGAACATTTTCGTAATAGGGCTTTAAATCCACTTCATCCAGTCACAAGAGGAACAAATCAAAATGGTGATGTGTATTTTCAGCTTACTGAATCACGTAATAGGTATTATGATAATGCGGTTAATGTTGTCTGCGCTTATATGAATAAAATAAATGAAAAAGCTGGGACTAATTATAAACCATTTAATTATTATGGCTCTTTAACGGCCACAAAAGTAATTGTCGCTATGGGCTCAGTATGTGATACGATTAAAGAAACTATCGATTATTTAAAAGGAGATTTAGGTCTAATTGAAGTACATTTATATCGCCCTTTTAGTGCGAAACATTTGATAAGTGTATTGCCAAAGACGACTAAAAAAATTGCCGTTTTAGATCGTACTAAAGAGCCTGGAAGTAATGGAGAACCTTTATATTTAGATGTTGTCAGTAGTTTAAAAGATAAAAATGTCCAAATAGTTCACGGCCGATATGGTTTATCTAGTAAAGATACAACTCCTGGAATGATTAAAGCCATATATGATATGTTAGATAATCCAAAGGACTGTTTTACAATCGGAATTGATGATGATGTAACTAATTTAAGTTTAGCTTATGAAGATATTGAAATAAACGATAATGATGAGGCATTTTTGTTATATGGTTATGGAAGTGATGGGACAGTAAGTGCAGCTAAAACATTACTTGAAATAGCTGGTGATAATACTGATAAATATGTTCAAGGATATTTTGAATATGATTCTAAAAAATCGGGTGGGGTAACTGTTAGTCATTTAAGATTTTCTGATGATAAAATAAGAAAAAGTTATTTTGTATCTCATCCTAAATTAGTAGTTATTACGAAAGACACATATTTAGAAGAATTTGAACTTTTTGATAAAATTAAAGAAAATGGTACATTAATTCTTAATACGATTAGAACTAAAGAAGAAGTTTTAGATTTATTAAAATCTCATAAAAAATTCTTGTTAGAAAAAAATATTAAAGTTTATACTATTAATGCCTATGAATTAGCGCGTAAATACGGATTAGGTAATAAAATAAGTATGATTATAGCTAGTGCGATTTTAAAAATTGATAATTTGATTGACTATGAAAAGGGTATCTCTTTAATGGAAGAAATTATCAATAATAAATTTGGCAAAAAAAGTATGGATATAGTAAAAGCTAATATAGATGCGATTAAAGAAACTGATACTTATTTAAAAGAATTAGCATTAGATAATAATGTTTCTACTTTAAACATCGATATTTCTGATATATATTCAGCTATAAGTCATCGTAAAGGTAATGAACTTAAAGTATCAGATTTTAAAGGTAGAGAAGATGGTACTGTTTTGCATACTAAACCAAATGGCCGAATTATCAGTGATTTAGTACCAAAGTGGTTTCCTGAAAATTGTATTCAGTGTGGAATGTGTTCATTTGTCTGTCCGCACGGAGTTATAAGACCATTTTTACTTGATAAAGATGAATACGAAAAAGCTAAAGAAACTCTTAAAAATAAATGTTTAGAAGCTACAGGTATACCTAATCATTATTTTGCTATTGGAATTTCTAAAGAAAATTGTACTGGTTGCGGAGTATGTATAAATACGTGTCCTGGAAAGCAAGGTAATAAAGCTTTAAATTTTGAAAAAGCTGTAACAGATTTAGAATTTGATTACTTAGTTAATAATGTTAAGGATAAAAATTTAGTTAAATTAGAAACTATTAAAGGAACACAATTTAAAAAGCCAAAATTTGCTTTTCACGGTGCTTGTGCGGGATGCGGAGAAACAGCTTATATAAAATTACTTACGCAAATGTTTGGTGAGAATCTTGTAATCGCAAATGCGACTGGATGTTCTTCAATTTATGGAGCTTCAATGCCTGATATGCCTTATGAAGTACCTTGGGCTAATAGTTTATTTGAAGATAATGCTGAATTTAGTTATGGAATGCTTATTGGTTATGAAACAATGCGTAATAGAATTAGAACTTATATGGAAAATAATAAAAATGAGCTTTTTGAAAATTGGCTTAATAATTCAAATGACTATAAGATAACAAGCGAAGTTTATAAAAAAATAGATTATGATAAATACCCAGAACTTAAAAAACTTAAAAATTATATTATCTCTAGAAATATTTGGGCTATTGGTGGTGATGGCTGGGCTTATGATATCGGATTTAATGGTATTGATCACGTTTTAGCTAGTGGTGATAATATAAATATTTTAGTTTTAGATACCCAGGTATATTCTAATACTGGTGGACAGTCATCTAAAGCAACACCAAAAGGTGCTGTAGCTGAATTTGCTGCTGTTGGCAAAAAAAATAATAAAAAAGATTTAGCTAGAATTGCAATGAGTTATCCAAATGTCTATGTCGCCCAAGTTAGTATTGGTGCTAATATGATGCAGGTAATTAAAGCTTTTGATGAAGCTAGTAAACATAATGGACCATCTATTATTATCGCTTATACTCCTTGTATTGCTCACGGCATTAAAGGAGGAATGAAAGAAAGCGTTAATATGGAAGCATTGGCGACTAAATGTGGTTATTTTCCAACCTTTAGATATGATGGAACATTTACTTTAGATAGTAAAAATCCTGATTTTAGTCAATATGAAGATTTCTTAAATAGACAAACTAGATATAGTATGCTTAAAGCAGTAAATCCAGAAAAGGCTGAAAGTCTATTAAAAGAAAATAAAGAAAACGCTATAAAAAGATTTGAATATTATCAAAGTTTATCAGAGAAAACAAGTAATTAATGCTTGTTTTTTTTACATAAAAATGTAAACTTATCCCAAAATACCCGAAATCACTTGTAAAACTCTGAGGGGGGGGGGTATAATATACTTAAGATAAACTAAATTGGGAGAAAATATGAGTGAAAAGAAAAAAAGAAATATAATAATATGTACACTTTGCGGCGTGTTATTATTAATGACTGTAGGCTATGCCGCATTTAATACATTACTAAATATTAACGGAACAGCAAGTATAACCAGTAACTGGGATATTAAAATAACAAGTATCAAACAAAATACAAAAGAAGGAGATGCTACTGATGAAGGGTCACAAGTAGTAGATGATTTAACGGCATCCTTTAATGTAAATTTAGTATCACCAGGTGATTATATAACTTATGATGTAACTATAGAAAATAAAGGAACAATAGATGCTGAATTAAATAAAATAATCTTACCACAATTAAATAATGAAGCTGTATTAATAACAACAACTGGTTTAGC
>CANQNL010000040.1 GCA_947625215.1 uncultured Bacilli bacterium
ACTTTTTTATTATACTATATTTTTACTAAAATGAAAAGACTGTTTTCAAAATCTTTTTACTTTGTCAACAGCCTGAATAGGATTTTATAAAATCCTATTGTTCATCATCTGAGAAGAAATCATCAAAGAACTGATCATCAGTAACATAGTTATCATTATGTTCTGGTTCTTTTTTATTTAAATTGGAAGAAACCTTAGCGGCAAATTCATCTTTGTCTTGTTTAATTTCGTGAATTTGTTTTGGACTAGCCGTAACAAATTTGGATTCTTTTTTGACCGGTTTAATTTCTGGTGTTGGTTCTTCCTTTTGAACTTTTTTAACTTCTTTTTTAGGTTCAGCCTTTTTAATTTCTTTTTTAGGCTCTTCTGGTTCAACTTTTTTCTTTGACACTTCTTTAATCACTGGTGGAATAGCAGGCTTTGGTATAACTTCCACTTGACCAATTTTATTTTTGCCACGAGCCTTAGCTTGTTCGATGCGAGCTTTTTCAGCCGCCTCTTCGGCTTCTAATTCGGCTATTCTAGCATCAATTCTTTTAGCAAAAGCCTCAATATCAATTGGTGGTCTTTTAGGTTGATTTTGACTTATAGGACCAAACATATTTGGAATTCCAGCTGGTGCTTTTGCTCCCATATTTTTACCGATAATTTCATTTACTCTTTCTTCTTTTTTCTTTTGTACATATCCTTTTAAATCAAAAATATGAACTTGCTTTTTTTCTCTATCAGGATATATTGCATCATTACCTCTAGAAGCAGTGGCATATAAAGGACCCCAATCGATTTCATGATCTAGTTTTACTTTTGTCCTAAACGGGTCTAACCTACTTCTAAGTAAAATAATTTCGCCCATTTGTAATTTTTGTAAATCACTAACGGTAATAAGCGGTCTAGTTTCTTCTTTTTCTTTATCACCTTTACCAGTTTTAACTTTTACTTCACCGCACATCTTGCTTATTTCTTCTAAGGCTGCAAGTTCTGTACTAATTAAATATATAATGTTTCCGCAGTTACCTCTAATGGTATCAGCGGTATTTTTTCCATATACTTCAGCTAATTGTGCGAAGTTCTGGATAACAAAGTAAAATCTCATATTTCTACTACGAGCTGCTGATACCATTGTTTCAACATCGGATAATTTTGGCATATTCGCAAACTCATCAAGTAGGAAATTAGTTCTATATGGAAGTTTACCTCCACACTTTTGAGCATAATCAACCAAAGCTTCATAACATTGTTTTACGAAAATTGTTACTAATGGATGATAAGTTTTCTTTTCATCTTGAATAACGATAAATACAGCGGTTTTTTTACTACCAATATCTTCAAAATCAAAATCACTATGTGAAAGCATTTCTGAAATGTTTTCTCTAGCTGCAAACATTCTTAATTTTTGTTTAAATACTGATAAAATACTTCCCTTTGTATCAGATGGAGCAATTATTGTAGCAGAAGCACTAACATATGCTGGTGAAGTTGGATCTTTTGTATTAAAATAATCATTAGCAAATACGGTATTAGGTCCACTTTTTTCTTCACCAACCGTTGTAAACACGTTAACACTATTTAAATTTATTTCTTCTTCTTTAGCATCCTCAAATAAACCTGCACAAATTCCTGAGAAGTAATCTGCTGATACGTGTTCCCAGAAAGGATCAGGACTTTTAGGATCAACTAAAATATTTATTCCTAAGTCATCGACTAACTCGTTAGCTTTATCTCTATTACCTTGTTTATAAAATTGATAAGGTAAATGAAGAGGATTCCAACCACTACCTCTTTGTGGATCACGGAAGTTAAGTACTAAAACATTATATCCACGTTCTTTAAGCATTTCACAAGTACCTTCGTAAAGTTCACCTTTAGGGTCGGTTACAATCATTGATTCATCGTGTTTTGCGAGTGATTTAATAAGTGGGAACATTGTAATCTGACTCTTACCTGAACCAGTAGAACCTACAATAATGTTATGGTATCCACCATTATCAACCCACATTCTTTTCCCATTATTAATTAATGGCATACCTCCAGCATCAGCGGTTTCAGCTTTAATATCTACTGCTTCAATATCTTTATCACGTTTTAGTTCTCTGTCATCTAGCCACCTAGAGTATCCTTTATCAGCTTTCTTACCTTCAGCCGAAATTCCAAGACCTTTTTCCATATCGAAAAATCTATCTGATACACTTAAAACGCTGGCAACTAAAGCGAATATATATACAACTATAGTTACAGCTAAATATCTAGGCCCAAAAGCTGGAAATGGATTAAAGCCGTGAAATGGTTTATCAATATCGCCTGATGCAAATTGCGCTAAATTAAGGACAGCTATAGCTACAAAATATAATAGAATAACTGCATATATTGCAAACATAATCCAGTCTTTTAAGTCTGCTCTAAATCTTAACTTCATACGTGCCTCCTTATAAAATTCGCTAGTTAGTATATCTTAATTTTACTAGTTTTTCAAGTAATTTTTTACTTTTTATATTATATCATATATTTATTATTTATTACCACAAGAACGGATTAATTCCCATTTTCCATTTACAATTTTGTATAGTAAATAACAACTATCAAACGTTGGAATATTTAAAACACCTTTTGATACAATTACTTCATATTCGTTATCGTCATCAATGTCTAATACTTCCATAATGCAAAATGGATCATTACCTTTGGTTTCATTAAGCATTACAATTTTACCATCTTTAACCGTAAATAAGAAAGCTCTAAGATCATAGTCTACTGCTGATAATGTTGAGTTATTAACGGTATAAAGAGTTTCTTCATTACCATCGCCATCAAAATCGTAAGTCACCATTGAAGCACGATAACTTTCTGGTTTAGCAAATTTTTTTTCTTTAAAAAACATTTGAACATATTTGTCATTTAAAGCATCTACTTTTTCATAGTCAGCTAAATTTACCGTTAAATTTATAGTGGCTACTCTAAATTTATCCATTTTAATTTGATTATAATCATCATCAAAGAAATACCAATTATTATTTGGTGATATTTGCAAAGTAGCATCGTTGATAACTGACTTGCCATCAGTAATTGTATATTTATTAGCAGCTAGTTTTTCATCAAATTCATTTACTTGATTCCAGCCTTTATTAGTTTTTTGCCAAATTAAATAATTGCCTGCTATTAAATAACGATTACTTTTTTTACTAATATCATCAAGTATAAAAATCTTAAATAAAAGCGCAAATAAAACAATAGCTCCAAATAAACAAGCTACTTTAACTACTGATTTCATATCGTCTTTAGTAAATTTATTATACATAAGCAGCCTCCTTTATTAACTCTATTAATATTATAACTATTATTGTTTTTTCAGTCAATTAATTTATTAGTAATTTTCAACTTTATTATTGCATAAAATTTTGACAACTGATATAATCTAAAGTAGAGGTGTAATATATGGAGGATACAAACTTAAGTGCGAGTACAATTAAAGCCATTAAAATAATTATTATTGCTGGAATCATTTTAATTTTTATTTATCTGATATCTTCCTATTTTTTAAGGATTACTAATGAAAAAAATTTCATTAATTATCTCGAAAAAGAAAACTTTAAAAAGCTTAATGACGTGTGGTCTAAAAACGAAGAAATTAATGACAAAAATAAAAATACAAGTATTCAGACAACTTATACTCGTAGTACCAATAGTTATATTAAAGAATATCAGATAAATGCCGATAAATTGCGTGAACAATATAGCTTTAAATATAATGGGGATGATGAATTAATTATTGCATACAGCAGTACTGACTATGCTAATAATCGATGTCTGATTATTGAAGAGGCTACATATAATCGTAAAAATAAAAATTTTACTTGTAAGACTAAATTTAATTCAAACAACTGTCCTTTAAAATGTAATAAGTTAAAAAAATTAGGTGCTGATTTTAGTAAAGAATTAGATAAAATGTTTAAAAAAGGCAATATCAATGAACAATTTTTAGTTAAAAATAGAGATTAAAAAACTATATCATTTCAATTTGATATAGTTTTTATTTTATTCATTAGCTCTATTTGACGGCCAATGAGCAGCTCTATATTCTTGTAATTTAGCTGGTGTATCTATAGATTGAAAATAACTATAAGATTCTGATGGTTTAGCAGCATTTAAATTACCAGTGACTAAAGCTTCATATTCAGCCATTCGCCTATGAACTAATCCATCAGTATAGGCTCCATTTGTAAAACTACAACCAAGACTTATCATACATCTAAATACCTCAAAGCTGTCAACGCCGTATCTTTTTATTCTATCTAGAACTTGCTTATATCCTGCCGTTTGACTAGCACCAGTATTATATACAATACTAGTTAGTACGCTAATTTGGAAATCGCTTAGTCCCATACCAGCGGTATCCTGCCTTACTACTTGCTCCCAGCTACCCATAACAGTTGGATACATCTGATCTATATATTTTTTATCCGTACATCCATTGTTCATATCATTAATAAAATTAGTATATCCTACTTGATTAGCATATTCAGCATCATAATTTATAGTAATACCAAAGGCAGTAGTTGCTCCACCAGAATCACTTTCTGGATACTCTACAGCATATCCAGTTCCTTCGCCCTGACCATTATAATTACAAGTCCCAGTTCCTTCTAAATAGGCAACCATAGACATTAAATCACCTGAAGTCATTGCTCCACTGCCTCCACAATAATTTAATCCAGCAGTAGTTGTACTTCCAAAATGAGTTCCTGTTGCAGGTGAATTTGCAGTTCCAGTATTTCCTAAACTGCCTGTAGAACTTGAACCAGTACTACCAAATGGTACATCAGTCGCATACATAACTCGGTAAGAATCTACTACCCAACCTTCATAATTAGCATCTAAAGTATTACCTGGTGGGCTACCTGGATCTAAGATTGTAACTTGTCCATTATTTATACCATCAACGGCAACCCAGTGTTGATCGCTATTATTATGATGAATTTGTAACACTACATATGGTTGATATTGTCCTTTGGCAGGAGTTGATAGTACTTCTGACATTTTTTGTGCTAATTCAGCACTATTATCTATATTAACATCAAAAGCATCACCCATATTCCAGTTTGCTGCAATATTTTGATGTCCTGTCCAGTTAAAAGCTCCTTCAGAAGTAAATCCACCATTTTTATTAAGTTCTTCAGCAAACGTACCTGGATTAAATGATTCTAAATTGGTTAATGCAGTTCCAGAACGTGACATTTGCATTGCAATAGAGGTTATAAGACAACCAATTGTTCCAACATTTGAATCTGCTATTGCTACATCAGACCACTGAGAATCTCCTTGTTTCCATACAGAACCTGAACCCGTTGATGGGACAATACAATTATTATTAACCTCACCTTTTCTTAATTCCTTAGCTAATTTAATAATCTCTTCAGCTATTTTATCTTTTTGTGGCTGATATAATGCACTGTTATTATGATCTTCCAAATATTGTACACTATCATATATTCCACCAATATAACCTTTAGAACATATCCGTGCCATTGTATAATATCGGCTTAATTTTTGGGCATATCTAGGCAAGGATTCACTACTACCCATTTCTTTATATTCTGTAAAACTATCAGTTGGATTAAATCCTTTTGTAACAATGTCCCTATCCACAATTTCCACTACCGCACCATTTGTCAACATATCAGCTGCTGCTCCAGCAGTACAAAATACTCCATTGAATACAGCTGCGACAAATTTTTGAACAGGATCTTCAGCAAGATTTCCAACTAATCCAACTCCAGCTAAAGCTTTTTGATAATTTTCATCACTATATTGACCCCACCAACCACTTGAGTCAATCATTACTATAGCTGCTGCTGTTAATAAATCTACAGCTTGTGGATTTTTAATTTTTGCTTTTACGTTTTGCTCATCAGTATGTTCTGGATTGTCACCTACTTGTTTATCAACAACTTTATTAAAAACACATTCTAAATTAAAAGCTGATTGATTGTAATTACCATTTTCATCCGTGATTGTTGGATTAGTAACTCCTTGTAAAGATTCAACAAGACATTCTACTGCACTACCAAAAATATCCATAAACAATTTAATTAAATCCAATGGATTCATCAATCCACTATTCAAAACTATATCAATAGCCTTTGATGGAATATCGGTTACATTAGTTTGAAATTTAGACCATTCTTCTTCAAATTTATCTTCATCAAAGTCTGGATCATAGGAATCATTTATATAATCAGATAAATAGCCACGATGGGCAATTGTAGCATATAGTGCTGCTTTATCAGTTTGATTAGGAAAAAGTTGATGTATTATTTCAATTTTTCTTAATAATTGTTGTTCTCTTTTATTTCTTTCTACATCTTGCTTTTGAGTTGCAGCTGCTATTGAACCAATATTTGTAAATAGAATTACAAAAACTAAAAGAATTGCACAAAATCCTTTGAATCTTCTATTTATACTTTCATTCAGTTCTTGCATTAAATCACCACCACTCTACTTATATTCGATTATTTCTTTTAAGTTTAAATCTAACAAATAAAATTACCATAATTAATATTACAATAAAAAAACCACAAAATATAAACGTATAAATTGATGCTTCTGGTATATCTGTATTTGCTATAGTAATACCATTATCACTTACATCAACAACTTTATCTATAATACTAGCATTAGCTGTTTTATCAATAATCAATTCAATAGGTTTATTATTATAATTTTTCCTATCTATAACCCAGGTATAAGTATGTCCACTTACTTTATCGGCATTATTTTCAACCACCTTATATTCAGTAGTTATATTTATAGTTACCTTTTCTAAATTTTGATATTGATCAAATAATTTAAAATTAGCCTTTGTTGTAATTGGAATTCTTGTCTCATTTTGGTTTATTTCAAAATTACCATAAGCATAATTTATAATTGTTGAATTAGCTATATTATCCTTATTAAATGTGCCGCTCAATTTAATACCAAATTTATTATCATCTGTAATATCAGTTGTTTTATAGTAATCTGCCCCTGGAATTTTATCATCTGATTCAGATTGAATTATAGTATCATTAAACAATGGAATTGGTTTAGTACTATACTCATCATATATATTAATACTAGGAAATGGAGTATTTTCATCTTCACTATGACTAGCAAATACATTAACTGATTCAGTAATATTATCATTTTCAACATTTAAGTTATATTCTATTTGGCAACCCGTAGATATAAAAGCAATCATTAATATTAATAAAATTTTGTTTTTCATTTATAGTCACCTTCTATTATTAGGATCATTATAATAATCTTCCATATCTATAAGAGAATATCCAGTAAAACTAGAGCGAGTTGAAATTATAGCACCATTTGTAGAACCTGAAAATTCTGCACAATAATATCCGCCATCATAACTTCCTAATACCAATACAATGTGTGATGGGCTTACAAGGAAATCACCAGGTTGCGCTCCCTCTACAGATGATTTTAAATAACCTTTACCTCTCGCCCAATCCATTTGTGAAAGAGTTTGTGGATATGAAGGCATTTTAAATCCCCCATTATATACCGCCCACCAAGCAAAACTAGAACAATCTAGATAAAAATCTTCACTAGTAATTCCTTCAACATCAGAGGCTTGTCTATAATCCATACTATATCTAAGTCTTTTACCCGTTGCTTCGATATAGTCATAAACAAGGGCTTTAGCAGCTGCCACAACTCCAGCTCTAGTTCCATAACCAGCACTATTAACAGTATCTTTAATATGCTGGTTAAAACCTTCTAAAGAGCCATATGGTGTATTAGCCAAATCGGTACCAGGCCTATTACCTGATACTGAAGCATTTTCAGATGTAGCATGCATACTTTCCAGCGTAGCAGAGTCTAAATTAATCGCGCCTGATGAACCACCATTTAATGCATTACTGATAGTTCCTAAAAAATTGTCCAAAAACATTCGTGGATAATTATACATTACACCTAACGCTGTAAATATAGCTACAATAACGGCAACTACTGCGCATATACCAATAGCAATTACTGTAATAAAAGGATTAGTTCCTGTTTCATTATCTGATATACCATCTTTTAGGGCTTTAGCACGACCAGCCGCTTTATAAGCTTTTGAACCCTTTTTGATAGCCGATTTAGCTTTTAATAATACTGCTGGTACTGCCATAAAATCACCACCTAATTACTATAATCCACCGCCACTTCCAAATGAATCTAATTCTTGTTCAGTTACGACAACATTAATCTGCATCCTCTTTCTTCCACAGACAAACAATGCGCCACCCTGATTAAATCCTTTAATAGCATTTCTTTCATTGTCGTTTAAATCAATTAATTTTGATAAATCATCTACAGCTTGTTTTCTAAGTTGCATTACCAAATAATAAGATGCATTATCGAAAATCGCTTTTCCTTGTGTAATTACACTAGGGTCACTAAAGTCTGTTGGTTGCTGAGTGATTATAATAGTACCTGTGTTATATTTTCTTGCACGTCTTTGAACTTGAGCTAAGAAATCAGCACCTAGTGTATTACTACCACTTAATAAAACGTGGGCTTCATCAACGATTAAAACTGTATTTACTTTAGGATTTAAAGTTAAACTCCAAGAATATTTTAATGTATTAAAGAATAAAGCATTTCTAATATTTGCATCAGCATTCATTAATTCTTTAATATTAAATACGATAAACTGACTATTAGAAGAAATAGTTGTTTTTCCATCAAAGTAATATTTTAATTCTTTAATAAGTGGTCTTAACTTTAATTCTAATTGTTCTAATATTGTTTTTTCTCTTGTTTGTTCTGGCATAGCCGTAATTTTACCTCTAACAGTTGCATATACATCTCTAAATGTTGGATAATCTTGCGAGGTAAACTGTGTAAAATCTGAATCAAAATTGATATTAAAACGTCTATATGTTTCTTGAACTACTTCACTAAATATATTTAAAACATCTTCAGTAATTGATGGATCATAATATTTCATAAAGGCTTTAATAGTTTGAAGAGTTCTAGTTAAAACTGCATAACCCATACCTTGTTTTAATTCTTCTTCATCAGCATCAACAACTACTTCAAGTGGATTAACCATACCATAATCTCCACCTTTACCAAGTTCGATAAAGTCTCCACCATATAATCTAGCCATATCTTCAAGTTCACCTTCCGGGTCAATAACAACTAATTGATGACCATTTCTAAGGTGATTTCTAATCATTAATTTAGCAGCTGTTGATTTACCTGAACCTGATGTACCTAATATAATCATATTAGCATTATTCCTATCAGGCTCTTTTTGTAATTGGAATAAAAATTGATTAAATAATACAACTCCTCCAGAAAAATCTACACCAAGAAGGGTTGCTAAACCAGGATCTTTGATACTATCAAAGATAAATGGATATGTTGCAGCAATAGTTGTTGATGGAATAGGAGTACCAATTCTATCTTCAATATCCTGTTTAGGGAATATTGGTAAAATTGATTTTAATACTTTTTCTTGTTCAAATCTAAGTGGAATAGCACGCATATCCATAGCCTCTATATAACTTTTTAGTTGTAATCTTTTTGATACTAGTTCATCTTCAGAATCAGCCGTAATCATTAGATGTAATTGAAAATCAAATATTTTAGCTTGACTGGCAGCTAACTGTTTAATAAATTGTTCTAATGATTCATAATCCTGCCTAATTTTTTCCTGAATTGTAACATCGTTTTCTTCTTGATATCTTACCTTTAAATCAGCAATTTCCTTATTAATTAATTTACTAATAATATCAAATTGCATTGGTATATGTTTAATAACCATTTTGATTCCTGGCATACTTGTTAAATTAGCCAAAAATCCTGGCGAAATATATTTACGATATGAAATAACAGTTAATATTGTAGCATACTTATCTGATACGACAAAGCTACTCGGTTTAAATTCTAGACCCTTAGGGGCAATTTGCGTTCTAATATCCATTAGCTCATCACCGTCCCAAATGTCGTAGTTTGTCCACCGTTTAAGAAGTTATCCAAGATAATTCTTAAATCTTCATTAGAAGCTTGTCTAGTTTGAAGACCTGCATTTGCGAAATTCTGCATTAAAATTCTAATGCGCTTTTGAATTGTTTCCATATCTCTTTCTTTAAATAATAAATAAAACTCTGTATCAACAACATTGTTATTAGTAAACATATTGGCTTTATTAATATCATCAATAATTAATTTTCTTTTTACTGGATTAGTTTCTGAATTATATAAAAGTTGGAGCTGTGAAAGATAAGCATTAATATCTACTGGTCTATCAGCAGCTATAACCCAAAATTCATAATCTATCATATTATAAACATTAGTTAGATTGCTGATAATTGAATATACAGAATCCTCTTCTAGAATGAAAATGTTTCTAGGAAAAATTTTAACTCCTGTTACCTTTTCATTTGTATCTAATACAATCATTCCATTTGAAATTGATTTGATTGGAACAAAATCATTTGTATATTTACTTCTCTTTGTAGGCATCTCTCACGCACCATCCTTTCCAAATAAATTTTTGTCTTGTAGTAAAAAATACATACATTTCTTTAAGCACAGTCAACGTATTATGATAATGTGGTATTGGCAGTAATAAAAATCCTGTTATTAATGCCGGTGCCATATCAATCATTGCAAATACAAAACTAGAAGGGTTCAAAATCATAAGTAACAATATCGTTGTGCCTAATGCTATTGCAAAAAAAGCTAATTCTATTGGTTTAAAAGCACCAAATATTAATAATTGTTTTTTAGAACCCGCTGGTATTAAATAATCCATTATTTATCATCCCCTTTTTATCTATTTCCACCTAATGGTGGTTTACTATCTAACGGAGGTTTCCCATTACCTAAATTTCTCGTCTGAGGTGAATTTTTAGTTTGGGTATTATTTGTCGTAGTTGTCTGCGAAGTTATTGAGGAACCGTTTGATATATTCTTTTGCATGGCCTTATACTCATCACGTTCTGATCTTTCTTTAATAGAACTATATGCATCTTCAACGCTTCGTTTTGTTGATGGATCAACTCTATAGAAACGTTGTCTATCTTTAAATTCATCGGATAATACATCAATATCTTTCTGTATAGCCGCAACCTCTGATGAATATTTATTATATTGAGTATTAGAATCATTATAATTTTCAATATGATGAATTACTTTCTTATGCGATTGTATAGTATCCAATGATTTTTGTTCAGTATCTAAGTTCTTTTGACTTTCACGCATTTTTTCTTCCCATTGTTTTAATTCCTCTTTAAGTTTGTCTGTATTTTCACTGTTAGAAGGACCTGTATTAATTTGAGTGCTTATATTATTGATTTTTTCCTGAATTTGACCCTGTTCTTGTCTTCTTTGTGTAATAGAATTTCTTAAGCTCTGTTCAGTGCCAGGGCCATATTGTTTTAATGCTTCTTCGTGGTCTTTTTTAGCACGTTCTAAATCACTCATATCAATTCCGCGTTGAGTTAAATACGAATATGAGCCATTTGCTGAAGCTCTATATTTATCAGCCTCACCTTGCGCATATTTTAATTGTGCTTGGGCTTCAGTTAATGGTGTTGAAACTTTGGCTATTTTTCCTTTTGAACCAATATTCAATAAAAATTGTCCTGGATTAAAGTTGCGCATTTCATTTCCAGTCATTTCCCTAAATACAGCATTTCGCGTATTTCCAAACATACCATTTTGCAGCTTAGATGAAGCACCACGTCGCATTCCCGACATAGCACCTATTAATGCTCCACGACCTCCCGCGCCAGCTTCAGCACCAGCGACTCCACCGGCCCAAGCACCTGCTGCGGCTCCTAGTGCTGCACCACCAACAGTACCTATAACAGGTGATTTAAATGGATTTAAATTTAATTCACCTGAGCTTTCCATATTAAATATTTTTTCAATAACTTTTGGAATCTGCTTAGCAAATAGTAACAAACCTATTAATAAGAATATATAAACCCATATATAGTAATTGCTATCATCAGAAAGGGTCTTCTCTAATCCCTCATTTATAATTCCGCCTTCAAATCCACTAGAATCATT
>CANQNL010000041.1 GCA_947625215.1 uncultured Bacilli bacterium
AAATAATCTAAACTACGATATAAATCTTTTAAAGAGAAATCAAAATTTTCAAAAAATATATCTTTGTTTTCAAAAGTGTCTTTTTTAGAAGCCGGATATAAGATTCTAGAGAAAACAAGAAGTTTCATAATAGAGTTTAAATCATAATCCATTTTTAATTTTTTTTGTTTTTCTTTAAAGAAAGATTCAAAATCAATTTCATTATATATTTTTTTCAAAACAAAGTATCCAAGATTAAAAGGATGTGTATTACTAGGCAAAACTTCATTTTGTTTAATGTGAATATCAATATCATTTTCTAAAAGAAGTTCCTTTTCTCTTTTTGAAGCTAAATCATTAAAATGTTTGACAGGATCATCATATTTTTTAATTAAATCATCCCAGTCACCAATTTTTTCAATAGTTACTTGTTTTGGCTTTCCATTTTTATCTCTATAACCTCTAACATAAGAAAGATATTTAGGATTAGTTTTATTAGGATTACATCTTACATACATAGAATCACTACCTTCTAAATACATTATACCACAAATCATTACAAATCACAACATAAAAATACAAAATTCTTGACAAAATAAAAACCTTATACTAAAAAGGCTTATCTTACATTATTGGTAACTCCAACTGTCAAACTCCGGAGAAGGCACATCATCTAATCCATATACAATAACAAATTATTTAGAATAAATTATAAAAAGCCAGATTTTAATATTTGGCTTTTTTAAATAATTTAATAATAAAATTATTTTGACATAAATATTACTCTATACTATAATTAATATGGTGATAAAAATGAATGATAATATGCTTGTTACAATTTTACCAGTAAATGATATTTATAAAGGTTTTGCTGTTATAACCGATACTGAAAATAATAGTACATTTATTTATACTCCACTTAAAAATTATGAATTTGATGAGGCTAAAGAACTTACTGAAAATATTAATCAAAGTGGAATAACAACAATATTTGAAAACACTAATCTTCGTTATGTTTCAACTGGTTCTATTGCCTCTTGGAGTACAATACCTTTAGAACTTAAAGGGCTTGGTACATTAATTATCGAAACAGAAGATGATGATAATTATCGGCTTAAGACTACTGAAAATATGTGCATATCGTGTGGTGTAAATGTCAAATTAAAAAGTGCTCATCCCGAAATGTATCCAGATAGAGAAATAACGTGTAAATTAATTCAAAATGAAGAAATTGGTAGATATTTAGCCAGAAACTTAAATGCTAAAAAAATGACTGGTATAAAATCATATCCAGTAAATGCTAAAAACGGGGAAAAAGGTTTTGCTTTACATAATGAAGAAAAGGTTACATATGAGGATAAAGAGTATATATTAAAAGAAAGCGATAGTGTTATAAGTGAAAGATACGTAAATGATGGCACTAAAATAACTGATATTTTAGTTACAAATCCTCACACTAATGAGCAAAAAATAATTAGTGCTTTTGATTTTAATAATATTTATAAAATGAATCCTGATGTTACTTATTCACCAATAAAAGAACCAGAATCACTTACTCAAATTAATGAAAACATCGTTATCATTAGACAAGATAAAACTCCCGCTTTATGTCTCAAAGACTCTTATATTGCCGCCTATACAGATGGCGATTATGATGTTATTGAAAAAAGAATTGCGGAAACAGGATATACTAAACTTTAGAAAAAAATCTAAAGTTTTTATATTTACTAAAGCATATAATTATGATATTATCTACATTGGAAGTGATATATATGCAGATGCCTAGTTTATTAGATGCGAAAAAAAGAACAAAAGATAAAGTAAAAACTATAAACTATGATATAGATGATAAATATAAAAATTTAGGTAAAAATAAAACATATTTTATTAAAACTTATGGGTGCCAGATGAATGAACACGATACAGAAAATATTAAAGCCATATTAGAACAAATGTCTTTTAAAGAAACTGATATTATGGAAAATGCCGATTTGATTTTACTTAATACTTGTGCAATTAGGGAAAATGCTCATAATAAAGTTTTTGGAATGATCGGCCGTATAAAACATCTAAAAGCATCAAAGCCAAATATTATAACGGGTATGTGTGGCTGTATGGTTCAAGAAGAAAGTGTGGCAAATGAAATAAAAGATAAATATAAATGGCTAGATATAGTTTTTGGAACCCATAATATTAGTAATTTACCAAAAGTACTTTCTAAAAGTTTAAAAAATCAAAAACAGGAATTAGAAGTATACAGTATTGAGGGCGATATTATTGAAAATATGCCAGCTAAAAGAGACAGTAAATATAAAGCCTGGGTTAATATTATGTATGGCTGCGATAAATTCTGCACTTACTGTATTGTTCCTTATACTAGAGGTAAGCAAAGAAGCCGAACTAAAGAAAACATTATCAAGGAAATAAAAGAACTTATAGCTGATGGCTATATGGAAGTTACTCTTTTAGGCCAAAATGTAAATGCTTATGGTAAAGATTTAGATGCTAATTATGATATGAGTGATTTACTAAAAGAAGCCGCTTTAACAGGTATTCCAAGATTAAGATTTATTACTTCACATCCGTGGGATTTTACCGATAAAATGATTGATGTAATTGCTAAATATCCAAATATTATGCCATATATTCATTTACCTTTGCAGTCAGGCTCTAATAAAATATTAAAATTGATGGGCAGACGTTATACAAAAGAAACATATATAGAACTATTTAATAAAATAAAAGAAAAAATTCCTAATTGTGCAGTTACCACCGACATTATAGTTGGTTTTCCTGGAGAAACAGAAGAAGACTTTAATGATACTTTGGATGTTGTAAATACTTGTAAATATGATTCGGCCTTTACCTTTATCTTTTCACCAAGAGAAGGCACACCTGCTAGTAAAATGAAAGATGAAATATCTTTAGAAGAAAAAGAACAAAGATTATATAAATTAAATGATTTAATTAATAAATATGCAAAAGAAGCTAATGATAAATATTTAAATAAAGTAGTGCCAGTATTAATTGAAGGTGAAAGTGAAAAAGATAAAAATTTATTGATGGGCTATACCGATACAATGAAACTGGTAAATGTTAAAGCTCCAAAAGATAAAATAGGGCAAATTATAAATGTTAAAATAAACAGTGTTAAAACTTGGAGTATGGATGGTGTAGAAGACAAAAGTTGATTATTTTTGTCTTTTTAGATTGCTAAATTATTTGTGATTTGATATTATAATTATAGTTAGGAGTGTAAATTAAAATGAAGAAAAAGGAAGAATTAAATAAAGATGAAAAAATCGAAATAAAAGCTGACGTTAAAGATGCTTTAGGTAAAGCTAAAAAAGCAAGTATTGATAAAATAAATGAAACAGGTCCAGATGATGTATTAAATCAAAATGAAATTGATAAATTGATGGATAAAAAAAATAAATCTAAAGAAAAGGACTCTATAAAACCAGTTATTATTACCATTGTTTTAATTGTTTTAATTGCTTTATCAGGCCTTTATATTTATTTTTCAAATAATCCAAAGACTATTTTTGTAAAAGCAATCGATAAAACTTTTAATAAAATCGAAAAAAGTATTACTCCAAAATATGATACCGCTAAAGGTAGTGCTGAATTTGATATGACTTTTGATAAAGATAAAATAAACGCTAATATATATTATGAATCTGATATAAAAAAAGGGCTTTTGAATGCCGATATTAAAACAACTTATAATGATGAACAGTTAATAGATTTAAATTTATATAATGAAACTGATACCGCTTATATTTATTCAGAAGACTTATTAAATAAATATATTGAATTTGAAAGTAATTATACTGATGTCGATGGAAAAATAATTACTAATGCTTTAAATGAAGCTTTTAAAGCCGCAATAAGTGGTGAAAAATTAAATGGCGCTAAAAAGCAAATTAAAATAGATGGGAAAATGGTTAAAACTTATAAGTCATCACTTACAATTAACGAAACAAATATAGATAGAATGACTGATAGTGCCTTTAAATCATTAATAAATAATGATAAATTTATGAATCAAATGTCTAAGACCTTTAATCTTTCACAAACTGAGGTAAATGGAAAAATAACAGATGTCATAAACCATTTAAGAAAACAAGTGCAAGAAAACCAAGTTATCAATATTAATATATATACTAAAGGGGCTAGACAATCATTTGTAATGTTTGAAATAATCGGAGCTGATAGAAAAATAAATATTACAAAAACGGATGATAAAATTACTTATACCGTAACGGATAAAAATAATAATAAACAAATCGAAGGTGAAATTCTAATTGGAAATAGTACTGAAATAAACGGAACTTATAAAAAAGGTTCTACTACTCATTTATTTAATATAACGATTAAATCAAACGCTGAAAAAATAAAAGAAGTCACAAAAAAAGAAATTAAAGATAGTACTAAATATAATGAATTATCAGATAGCGAGAAATTAGAAATGACTTTTAAATTATTTGCAAATCCCGCTATAACAAAATTATTGATCTTTAACTAGGAGGCATTATGGAAATATTAATGTGGCTTAGAGATATTATAGCTTTAAATTTACCTTTTTTTAGTATAATTGGTAGTTCCGCTATAATTTCAGCTTCATATTTGCCTGGAATTTTAAAAATAAAAAAAAGACGCAATGATAATAAAAGCCGATATATTATTCATAACATACAAAATGGCTATTATAATGGTCCTTACCAAAAAATGACAGCTAAGATAAGCCCCTATGATATAAAAAAACTAGATACGATGAATTATCCAAAAGAGCTTGCCAGTATAATTGCGACATTTAAAAAATATGTAGAACCAAATAATTTAAATAATTGTATTAGAAATCTTCAAAATTTAACCTTGAAAAAAACCAAAGGAAAAGAAAGACTACATATGTTACTTAGTGGTAGAGCTGGTTGTTATAGTGCTTTTGATAATCTAATTGCATTATCTAGTTTTAGTAATCACGTTATATCCCACGAATTTTTACATATGTGTTCAGCGCAAAATAATAATTTAGGATTTTTAAAAAGTGAAAAATATCCAATATTAAAGCCTGATGAATCGCTAGCTTTAGGCAATATTCCTGAAATAGGCCGTGGTTTAAATGAGGGATATACCGAGTTATTAAATCAACGTATATTTAAATATCCTAAGAGAGAACTTTCATATCATAATGCTGTTAATATAACAAAAATGATAGAATTGTTATTTGATAATCCTAAAGAAATGGAAAACGCTTATTTTAATGCTGATTTAGACGCTGTAATTCATCAGTTTCGTCAATACGGAACTAGAAGAGAATTGCTGACGATTTTAAATAATTTAGATGATGTAGCGGCAGCGGCAATTCCAGGAATAGATATGTATAAAACCGCTAAAACTGAGCTTATGATTTATAATATTATAAAACGAACCAACGATCCAAATAAAATTAAAAGAGCTGAAAGTATTATGGATCAAAATAAACTTGCCTTTTTATTAAGAAGAAAACTCAATATGAAACTTCAAAAAAATGGTTTAAACAAATCTATTGATAGACAAACACCTAAAAGACATCGATAAAGTAGTTAAAAAACTACTTTTTTGTGTACTTTTTTAGTGAAAGTGCATATCTTAAAGTGAAGGGGTGATTGTAGTGGCAGCATATAAAGAGATAGTAACAAAAGCCGTTGTTGGAAAAGGTAAAAAACATTTTAAAAACACTTATACAGCAAATGCCGAGAATACACCAACTACTATTTTAGGTTGCTGGGTTATAAATCATAAATTTGGGGGATATAAAGCTAACGATAAAATAGGGGTTAAAGGTTCTTTTGATATTAATATTTGGTATTCATATGACGGTGATACTAAAACGGCTGTAATTAATCAAAAAATAGATTATGATGATTTATTTAGCGTTAAATTACGTGAAAATACTGATTTATCAGGTGATACTGATATCATTGTACGTTCATTAAAACAGCCAACTTGTTTAGATGTAAATATTAAAGATGGAAATACGGTTTCATTCAGTATTGAAAAAGAATTAGGTGTAGAAATAGTTGGGGAAACTAAAGTCAAAATAGCAATAGAAGAGGATGAAGAACCGTGGGAAGAAATTGTCGATGAAGTTGATGAAGAAACATTAAACGAAATTGATGAGAATGTAAATGAAGATTATATAAAAAGTACTGACCAAGAAGGTTAGTTCTTTTTATAATATTTTAGATAGAAAAAGTATTGATAAAGATAAGTATATGGAAAACGCGAATTATAAAAAATGTGATATAATGAAATAGAGGAGTTAATTATATGACAAACGATTTATTAAGAGAGATAGAAAGGAAGCTAGCGCTTGAAGAACTTTCAGAATTAATAACGAATGAATTTAGAAAAGAAAAAATTGATATTAAAAGATTAGATTATTTATTATCCCTTAAAAAAGACATAATTGATGAAGACTACGCTATTAAAGAAATTAGAAATATATATAATAATACATTCAATTCCAACATAAAAGTTTTAAAAAACAAATATAATTAAGTGTTAACCAAAAAGTGTTGACAGCTAATCAATTTTGTGATAGAATTACTAACGAATGGAGGGATAATAATGGCAGTTAAATTAAGACTTTTAAGAATGGGAGCTAAAAAGAAACCATTTTATCGTATTGTAGCAGCTGATTCAAGAACTAAAAGAGATGGTAAATATATTGAATTAATCGGAACTTATAATCCACTTACTAATCCAGCTGAATTAAAAATAAATGAAGAAGTTGCTTTAAAATGGTTATCAGTAGGCGCTGTTCCAACTGATACTGTAAAAAGTTTATTTACTAAAGCTAAAATAAATGAAAAATTTCATTATATGAAACATCAAAAACAAACTCCTAAAACTACTTCTAAAACTAAGACTCAAAAAGAAAGTAAATAATGTTAGCTGAATTAACTGAATTTTTAGTTAAAAGTGTTGTCAAAAATCCAGATATGGTATCTGTAAAACAACTTGGCGAAGATGAAGAAATTATTACAATTCAAGTTTTAGTAGAGGAAGAAGATATGGGAGCAGTTATCGGAAAAGGTGGAACGATGGCTAAAGCAATTAGAACTATCGTTCAAGCTACTAGTTATAAAAATAATATGCCAAAAGTAAAAATTGAGATAGATTCTTTTTAAGAGTCTATTTTTTCTTTACTAAATACTTATTTTTTGGTATATTTATAATAGGTGAATGATATGAAGAAAAATGGATTTACATTAATTGAAATAATAGCTGTCATTGTCGTATTAGGAGTTATTTTATTAATTATAATGCCTAATTTTACGGATATTTTAAATAGATCTAGGCAAAGATTAAATCAAAGCCAAAAAGATCAGATTATTTCATCGGCTAGAGTATGGGGAATAGAAAATTTAGGTAGTTCCAATGATGTTAATAAGATAACTATAGCTACTTTACAAAATGGTGGATATTTAGAAGATAAAGAAATCAAAGATTTAATTGATCGTAAAGAAATCAAAACTGATACGGTTATTTGTATTACATTTAAAGATAATCAGTATATATATACTTACGAGGGAGAAACAATAGAAGGAGATAAAAAATGTACAAAATAAATAAAAAAGGATTTACATTAATTGAACTTTTAGGAGTTATAATTCTTTTAGCTGTTATTGCTGTTGCGGTTATGGCTTTAAGTAATCGTATGGTCTCTGAGTCAAAAGAATCACTTTATGAGACTCAAAAACAAACTATTTTAAGTGCTGCTGAAAAATGGACGATTACAAATAGTGATAAACTTCCAGTAACAGAAGCTGATGGAGATTATAATTTACCAATATCTAAACTGGCTACTGATGGATATTTAGATAGTGATGAAGTAACTGATCCAAGAGATAATTCTAAAATATGTGGTTATGTTAAAATTAACTATAAAGAATCAAAAAAACAGTATAAGTATGCTTTAGTGGAAGAAGAATGTTAAAATTATAGATATTTGGCTTAAAAATAGTAAAACATTAAAAAAATAACAAAAAATGTGGCAAAATACTTGTCAAAAGTCATAAAATAATGTATACTTAAAAAGTCAAATATTTATATGGGCCTGTAGCTCAGTTGGTTAGAGCACACGCTTGATAAGCGTGGGGTCGCAGGTTCAAGTCCTGCCAGGCCCACCAGATAGATACTAAACTCGAACTTTTCAATTAATTTGATTAGTTCGAGTTTTAATATATTTCTCTTACTGATTTGGCAAGATATGCTAACCCTGAGGAACCAAAAATTCCAATTCAAACTTGGATGCGTAATAAAGATGTTATTGCTTATTTAGGATTATGGGAAAAATTAAATAATGAAAATTTCAAAGGTGTCGAATTTACGACCTTTGAATCTTTAGCTGGACAAAATAGTTTTTATATGTCTCCACAAAAATGGGTAAAGGAAACCTATAAAAGAATTAGAAGCTTTAAATAAAAAATTAATAAGCACTAAATAGTTATGGCAATTTAAAAAACAATAATAGTTGTCGTACTTCTTCCTTTAGGATACCATAAGTGTATTATCTGAACCTAGTATGGCTTAGTTTAAGTATCCCTGTCTAAGTACAATGAGGTAGGATTTCATTTTAAAAATGTTTCTTTACAAAAGCCAGATAATATGATATTATGAATATGTCAAGGAAACTTGCATAAAATAAAAAAGGGAATACTTAACTTTGCCGAGTTGAGTACTTGCCAATATATTGGTAAGCACTTAATCTACTTAAAGTAAATTGAGTGCTTTTCTCTTATTATAGGTTACTAAAGTAAAAAGTAAGGCTATGAGTAAGAAGATAATTAGAATAAGAGATAAGATTATACCTGCATTAAGGAGACAGTGCCTCTTTAAATAGGACCGGTATCTAAACTATCAAGGCATCAGATAAAAATAAGCCCTTTGAAATCAAAGGGTTTTTGTATACTTCATTTAAAAAAAATAATATTAAAATAAATATGTACAAATAAGATAAAATATTTGACACTCTATTTAACTAGAGTGTTATTATTTAAATATGAGAGGAGGAAACTTAAAAAACTATGATATAATTTATTATAGAGAACTTCTTTAAAAGGAGGTAATAAATGTACAAAATAGGGCAATTTTCTAAACTGACTGGTGCCTCTATTAGAACTTTAAGATATTATGATTCTATTGATCTATTAAAACCTGATGAAATTGATTTGTTTACCGGATATAGATATTATAGTGAAAAACAAATAGATGAATATCATTTTATTTTAAAATTAAAAGATGTAGGATTTAGTTTAGAAGAAATAATTAAATTCAAAGATAATTTAACTGATGAAATTATATTACAAAAAAGGAAAGAACTTTTACATTCTAGAGAAGATATAAATAATAAAATAAAAAAATTGGATATTATGAGGTCTAATCTCGGTACATTAAAACGAGATAAACCAAAAATATTAACAATGAGGGAGGAATAAAAATGGATAATGTTAAAACAATTTTATTAGAAGGAAAAGCAGAAAGTGGTAAAACAACAGGCATATTATTTAATCAAGTAAAAGAAATGATTAAAAAGGAAGAAAATTTACTAATTTTAGATGCAAAAGCTGAGTATTATAATGCTTTTAATCAGCAATTAAAGGAAAAAGGATATAAAACTTTTGTGGTAAATTTAGTTGATGCTAAAGAAAGTAATGGCTATAATCCACTAACATTACCTTACTATTATTATAAACAAGGTAATATGGATAAGGCTATTGAACTTGTTCAAGCTATTGGTGATGAAATTTTCAAAGAAGAAAATCCAAATAATGACCCATTTTGGTCAAATTCAGCATCATCATTGTTCGCTGGGCTAGCACTACTTATATTTAAAGAAGCAAAAGAAGATGAAGTTAATATTGGAAGTATAAGTGTTGCTATTAATGAAATGAATAAAAAAGATAATGTCGTTAATGAGTATTTAAAAAAATTAGATGTAATGAATCCAATCTATATAATGACATCTAGTATTGCTTTTGCGCCATTTGAAACAAGACAAAGTATTTTATCTGTAGCTTCACAAAAAATTAAACTTTATATTTTAAGAGAAAATTTATTAAATATGTTATCACACACCGATTTTGAAATTGAAAATTTTGGTAAAGAAAAAATCGCTTTATTTATCATTGCTAGACCAGGTCATTTAATAAATACTATTGGAAATATCTTAATTAACCAGGTAATAAGTGTAACTATGGATACAAAAATAAAATTAAACTTAGTTTTAGATAATATTGAAGTTATTCCAACAATTAATAATTTAAAATCAACTTTAGATATGCTGCTTCCTAATTTAAAAATTATTATAGCTACTAGAAATATTCAAACTTTAAAAGAAATGTATCCTGTTAATACATTTATAAATATTATGAAGACAGTTAATGCTAGTGATTTAGAAAAAGATTACTATGAAGTTAAAAATACCGAAACATTACCGCAAAATAATTACAAAATAAAAGTGTTTGATATTGAAAGCCATTTGAAATAAAAAAGGCATTATAAAATTACATAAAACTCGAATTATCGAGTTTTTATTTTAAAAATTTATAATATTTCTAGCTTTTTTGGTAATAAAAAAAGGTTTTAATGGCTAAATTTAATAAAAATCAGTTATTTTTAACATTTTTTTGAAAAAAACTATTCAAAAATAATTTAAAATGTTGTATAATGTAATAGCAGTTGTTTTTATGGCCTGTTGGTGAAGCGGTTTAACACACATGCCTTTCACGCATGCACACACGGGTTCAAATCCCGTACAGGCTACCATTTTTGTTTTAAATTTATTATAATATATACGTTGAAGTGGAGAGTAGCATTTGATACCTTATTAATAGAAAGTCAGAATGATGGAAGCTGATATTAAGACTTATGTGAAAAACACCACAGAGTAATTTATCTGAAATAACAGTAGGATAAGTCGGCTGTAATCCGTTACCATATTATATGTTTCTAAAAAAGAAACTATAAAGTGATCACAATAGTGATAAATAAGGTGGTACCGCGAATTACAGTTATTCGTCCTTATAAAGGATGTTTGGCTGTTTTTTTGTATATTTGCCTGATTAGCTCAGTCGGTAGAGCAAACGGCTGTTAACCGTTGGGTCGTAGGTTCGAGTCCTACATCAGGCGC
>CANQNL010000042.1 GCA_947625215.1 uncultured Bacilli bacterium
AAGAAGGAGATGCATCTTCAGTAGAGGAATTTCCAAAATATGAAGATTTAGAAGCAACCTTTAATGTAAATTTAGTATCACCAGGTGATTATATAACCTATGATGTAACTATTGAAAATAAAGGGACAATAGATGCCGAATTAAATAAAATAATCTTACCACAATTAAATAATGAAGCTGTATTAATAACAACAACTGGTTTAGCAGCAGGAGATGAGTTACTAGCAGATCATAGCGCAACCTTAACAGTAAAGATAGAATATAATCCTGAAATAACAAAGCAACCAGAAAATAAGACTGCAAGTTTTGAAATGAAATTAGATTATGTACAAAAAAATAAATCAGAAGTAGAACCTAGTACAGTTATAGATATGAAAGGTATAGAAGTACCAATAGTAACTTCAGAAGACGGAGTAGGAGAAGATGGCTTATATGCTGATCCAAATCCAGAGGAGCCAGGGAGATATGTATATGCTGGAGCTGATCCAAATAATTATATAACCTTTAATGGAGAACTTTGGCGGATAGTATCAATTGAAACGGATGGAACTATTAAAATAATGCGAAATTCATCAATAGGAAAGCTAATTTATGATCCATTAGGAGTTAGGACAACTGGATATTGTAGTAAAGCGACTGGTGGCTGTAATGCTTGGGCAAAAACCGATAATTATTCAAGTGCAAATGGGCAATATACAGGAGTTGTAGAAAAGGATAGCCAAATGAAAACATATTTAAATGAAACTTATTATGAAGGCATTACTACTAATAAAACGGCAATTCAAAATCATAATTTTTATTATGGTTCAGTTTCTTGGTTAAGTACGAGTTTAAGCGTACAAGTAACTGAAGAGAAAAAAGCTGTTGCTTCGTCATATATTGGCCTTGTGCAGTCAAGTGATTATATAAAAACAAATACTAATATGGCAGAATGTGGATCATTTTCACTTATAAATAAGAATTCTTCAAATTGTAAAAATACAACCTGGATGGTTTTTAAGGAAGCTTCTAGAACGCTGACTGCTCTTGGTGTGGAGGCTACATCTATGGTGTTTTTGTCTGAAAATGGTAGTTTTGGATGGGGATGTATTGGTATCGATAATACTACATGTACTGTTTATCCAGCTCTTTACCTAAAATCTGATATAGAATTATCAGGAACTGGTACACAAATTGATCCATTTACAATAACGAATTATATAGAATAACTAAAAAGCTTCACAGTTATGTGAAGTTTTTTGTCCATAGTATAGTAAGATATTTATATATAATATTAAGAAGTTTTTTTAAATTTAATTTTACTATTTTCCACATCATTAAAAGAATTATAATCAGAAGAAAATTTATAAAAAGCTTGAGCTTCATTACCATCAATGGTATATGTTAATAAAACTGTTTTACTATTTAATTTATAGAAACAATTTTTATTTGTTTCAGTAATAGCATCCTTATCAACTTTACCATTAATCGCTGGAATGGTTATATATTCACATTCAAAATTTTCTTTTAAAACAATTGTTGTTTGTAAATCATCTTCGGTATTAACATATGAACCGATATAGGGCTCTTTATTTTCACAGCCGCTCATAAGTAAAATTAATGGTATCAATAATAATTTTTTCATTTTAGGCCTCCTTAAATTAGTTATATTATACTATTTTTAAAAGTATATATAAAGTGTTTTCAAAAAAGAAAAACCATAAATGGAGTTTCCAATTATGGTTTTATTTTTTTAATAAAGGTCTGTTTAAAGAAACTTCTTTATATGTTGTGTCTCTATCATATTGTAATTGTTCAATAGCTATCATTAATGCACTTTCTTCAAGAGCGCTATCACTAAAATCATTGTTATTTGCCCTATTTTGTAATGTATTGATAGCTAAGTCATAATCGTTATCAGTTATTTTTAAAATAGCACGGTAATAACTCATAGCTCTAGTTTTGATAGCTTGTCTACGTTCCTCTTTTTCCTTTTGATATCTTTTTTCTTCTAAATATTTTTCCATTATTACTTGTTCTTTGGTTTTTGCCATAAAAACCTCCCCCTTTCATTAAGAACGTGCTATATTATAGCATTTTTTTAATATTTGTCAAATTTAACAAAAAATGGGATAGTGTAAAATAGTTTTGGGGAAAGGGTTTATTATAAATTATTTTCGATATTTTTTTAAACTTTTTAAATTGGTTAAAGCTGTTTTTAAATTAGGGAAAGCTCCTGTTAAACGTTTAGTAAGTATTGATTCGTGAGCTAGAGCAGCCCTTACTCTATTGGTGATTTCATTAGTAGCATCGCCAATTCCACTTAAGTCAGCTTTTTTAATTTTAACAAGGACATTACACGAAATTATAAAATCAGTTATAAACATTATAAATAATATTATAGATAATATCAGTAAGGCAGTATTAGGAAGCAATAGTAAAACATCTCTAAATAGAGGATAAATAAAGCGAACAGTTATAACACCTAAAAATCCGAAAATTATGCTAGCTTCAAGGCAAATTCTACCATTAATATTAAATTTTTTATTATTATAATCCCACCAGCGAATTTTAAATATTTTTTCTAAAATATAACTAGTAATATATTCTAGAATTGCTCCTAAAATAGTCGACATTATAAATAAAGCTAAAATATCATCATAATATTTTTTTAATAATAAAATCATTAATAATGCGCCAACTCCATATATAGGGCATATTGGTCCGATTAAAAATCCGCGGTTGGAAAATTTTCTGAGGACAAAAATAGTATATAAAACTTCAACAGTCCAGCCTAAAAATGAAAAAATAATAAATAATAAAAACATTAATCTTAATTCCATATATAAACACCTACACTATTATTGTATCACATATTAAAATTTTTCAAAGATAAAATTATTTTAATCTTTCCTTAATAATATCATCACTTTCTAAATTGCCAATTAGTAAAGAAGAATTTGGATTATGATTTTTAAAATTATGATTTACTTTATCTTCATCGTAATTAGCGTAACAATATTTACAAAAATGTCCGCAAGAATTATAAACACCAATATCGACCATTTCAGCACAATTACATTTTCTAGCTTTCCATTTTGGATATTTTTTTCCAGTAAGTTTATACGCTAATTCTTTTGAAAGACATTCACCTGCTTTAAAACCATATTCAGTTAAATTCCTGTTTTCAAAACAAGTTTGAACAGTCATTCCGTGTTTAAAAGCACTTTTGCTAAAACTTTGTCCAATTTCTTTATAATCATTTTCAGTAAAATTTTTAAATTTTAATATTTGGGCATTTTTTCGCACATTTTTATAGTCATCAATAAAAGATACGATTATTTGTTTAACGTAACCATCTAATAATAGGCACATATTTTCAAAAGCTTTTTTGTGATATTCTATATTGTATTTATCACTTAACAATATTGGATCATATCTTACCGATAAATTATCAATACCAATAATATTTGATAATTCTTTAATTGCCTCAATAATTTTCCCTTTTGGGGGAACGTTTGGTTCAATATCCTTTTTATATGGTGTTAGAGTGACGTGAAATAAAATAGGTTTATCAATTTCCTTTAAATATTTTAAAATGGGAATAGGATTTTTAGTACAAAACATAATCGCATCAACATTATTAAAATTTATTCTACTAACCATTTTAGGATTAAAAGGATTTCTTACATCAATAAAACCTTCTTTATATCTTTTCATAAACCATTTACTATAAAAAGCTACTATATCAGTTCGACCACTTACATTTAAAATCATAAAACATCATTCCTATTTTTATTATAACACGCTTGACTGAAAATTTAAATTTTGATAGAATTTAATATGTGATTAAGCCCGAAGACACAAGTAGCATATAAGCTTACTGATACAGATGAGCTATATGTACTTGTGTTTTTTATTATGAAAGGAGAACAATATGAAAACAAAAAAACCATTATTAATTTTAGTTGTTACCGCTTTTGCTTCATTTTTAGCTACATTCAATGAAACATTTTTAAATATTGCTTTTACACCAATTATGAAAGATTTTGGAGTATCAGTTTCCACCGTTCAGTGGCTAACAACGGCTTATATGTTAGGAGCCGCTATTATGGTGCCTATTTCATCATTTATGTACCGAAAGTTTGAAACTAAACCGCTATTTTTATTTACTGTAGGGCTATTAGTCATCGGTTCATTTATCTGCGCTTTGGCACCAAACTTTGAAATATTATTAACAGGACGCATTATTCAATCATTAGGAACAGGGATGTTAATACCAATAGGAATGAATATTACTTTAAGTATTGTGCCGAAAGAAAAAATTGGTACTTATATGGGAATTATGGGATCGATGACAACATTAGGGCCATCATTAAGTATTATTGGAGCAGGGGCTTTACTAGCTATTGGTAATTGGCCACTACTTTTCTATGTTTTTGGCACGCTTACTTGTATTGAGTTTATTTTAGCGTTATTTATTTTAGGTAAAGGTGGGGAACATCAAAATAGTAACCTTGATATTCTTTCAGTTATATTTATTAGTTTAACTTTAATTGGACTTTTATATGGTATATCAACAATTTTCTCTGGTAATATTATTATTGCTTTATTAGCTCTTATGGTTGGCATTATATTCTTGATTTTATTTATACAAAGGCAAAATAAAATAAAAGAACCACTTATCAGTTTAAAGCCACTTAAAGTAAAAGAATTTAAATTAGGTATCATCTTAAATATTTTAGCTTTAATGTTAGTATTTTCGATGAATATAATTATCCCATTATTTGTCCAAACAACTTTAGGCGTTAAAGAATTTACCGCTTCTTTAGTATTATTCCCAGCTGTTATGTGTTCGTGCATTCTATCACCAATTGCTGGAAAAATATACGATGCAAAAGGTGGAAAATTTATTTTCCCGTTTGGTTTCTTTTTAATGATGGCATTTATTTTCTTGTTAGGTTTAACTAGGGATATGAATTCATTATTATTAATTACTTTATTATATGCGCCGGTTATTATTGGCTCAGCCTTTACGATTGGGCCTGTTCAAAGTTTTGCTTTATCACATTTAAACCGTGAATTATATTCACACGGCGTTACAATGATGAGTACTGGTTTTCAAATTGCTGGATGTATAGGAACTTCTTTATTTACTGGAGTGTATTCATTAGTATTAAATCTAGGATTAAATAGTGGTTCTAATCAAAGCCTCGCATTTTTAATAACAACTTTAGTAGCCGCCATAATTGGTTTAATTGGCTATATCTTATCATTAAAAGTTAAATATTATGAAAATAAAGAAAAAAAGGAAATTCATTTAACTCTTAAAGAAATTATGAAGAAAAAGGTCTTTACGGTTAAAGAAACAGATACTTTGCTTGATGTTATGCAGACAATTACTAATAATAAAATTAGTGGAGTTCCAGTTGTTGATAAAAATAACAAGCTAACTGGATTTATTAGTGATGGTGATATAATGAGATTTTTAGCTAAAGCTCATCCCTTATTTAATAATGCATATTCTTTTATCGCTATTAATAATGCGGGGTTTAATGATAAATTAAATGAACTTATGAAGCATAAGGCTAAGGATATTTGTAAAAAAAGGCTTGTTACTATTGATATAAATACTAGCGTTGAAGATGTATGCGGAATATTAAATGAAAAACATCTTAAAAAAGTTCCAGTTATGGAAAATGGTAAGATGGTAGGTATTATTAACCGCAGTAATATTACTAAATACGCTATAAAAACATATTTAAACAAGTAGGCATTGACATAATTAATAGGGTTAATTATAATATTAATATAAGCAAAGGAGGGGAAAATGAAAAACAAAATCATAATAATTGTCGGCGTGGGCATTATAATATTGGCTATGATAATATGCCCTTTATTGATTTCTCGTAATAGTTCATCATTTACATTAGAAAATCAAAAAGATGGTAATATTGTTGTCAAAACTAAAAATGTCAGTGGAGCTGCAGGTGGTATTGGTTATATTACTCTTAAAGAAAATCAAAATCTTGAAGTTGAAACTAATATATCAAACAAAGGTTATATCAAAATTGAAGTATATCCTTCTGATAATGTTGATAATATTAAAGCTTTAGTAGAAGAGAAATTTAAAGGCAAAGATAATCATAGTTATAGATTACCAGCTGGAAAGTATACTATTCGCATTAATGCAGCTAAAAAAGCTACTGGAACAATGTATATTGACGCGGTATAATATAGGACTAAAAACGTCCTATATTTTTTCTTACTTATATACTATTATGAAGTCATAAAATTTGATATAATTAATATGAGGAATTACAAATATGAAAAATATACTTATTATAAGAAAAATAGTTATATCAGTTATAACTAGTATAATATTAATATGGGCCTTTTTTCAAAATAATTTTTTTGGTAAAATGTTCATTAGCCCATTTATCATCTGTTCCCTAACAATATTTGGTGAAAATTTATTTTTATTATTAAATAAAGAAAAAATCTCTAATATGTTTAAGATAATTTTTAAAATAAGTTTTTTTGGATATGTGTTTGCTTTTTTGGCATATGCTTGTTATTATGCCATTATAAATAAAACTTATGGACTTTTAATTATAGTAGCTATTTTTGTATATTTTTCAGTATATTTTTTAAAAAGAAGTTAATATAATAACTTAAGAAAGGCAAATTAAATGAGAATTAGAAAATGGTATAAATTAGATAATGTTGGCAAATTTTATTCTTCGATTAGGAATAATAAAATTCCTAAAGTGTTTAGATATTCTGCCATATTAAAGGAAAACATTAATGAAGATATTTTACAAAATGCTTTAAATAAAACTATGGAAGTTTTTACTAATTTTAATGTGAATTTAAAAAGAGGTTTATTTTGGTATTATTTAGATGAAACAAATAAGATAAATAAAGTTACTAAAGAAAATTTACCTATTTGTTTTAAATTATATAGTAATTCTGATGATTTTTTATATCGGGTATCATATTATAAAAGAAAAATAAATTTTGAAATATCACATATTCTTTCAGATGGAAGAGGAAGTATTGAGTTTTTTAAATTACTTATTACCAATTATGTAAAAGAAAAATATAATCTAGATATTGATACTACAAAAGATAATAAATCTGCTCTTGAAAAATCGGAAGATAGTTTTACTAAATATTATCAAAAAACAAAAATGACTAAAAAAAATAAGATGAAACCTTATATTTACAAAGGCAAAAAATTTAATAATCAAACCCTGTTTATGGAATGCCATTTAGACATAAAAGAAGTATTAGCGCTAGCCCATAAATATGATACTACTTTAACGGGCTTATTAGTAAGTGTGTTAATTTATTCGTTTAAAGATGAACTAAAGCTATCAGATATGAATAAGTATATCAAAATAGATATACCAGTCGATTTAAGAAATTATTTTAAATCATCATCTTCGATGAATTTCTTTGGCTTAACATCTATCAGTTATAAGTTTAATTCAAAAGAAGATAAGTTAAAAGATATAATAAACGCAGTTAATAAAGAACTAAAAGAAAATTTAAAAAAAGAAAAATTAATTAAAAGAGTTAATTTAATGGTTTCTTTTGAAAAAAATTGGCTTTTAAAAATTGTTCCAATATTTATAAAAGATTTTGTTTTAACTATTGCCGATAAGATATCATCACAAGCAAGTACGACTTGTCTATCAAATATTGGAATTATTAAATTAGAAAAGGAAGTAGAAGATAAAATAGAAAGTATAACAGCTCTTACTTCAACTGATACATTTCAGTTTACTGTATGTACTTTAAAAAATGATTTATGTATTGGGATATCTTCAAACTATATAAACAATGATATAATTAAAAATTTTTGCAGGTATTTTGCCTCTAATGATATAAAAGTAAAAATCGATGTAAGTGAGGCTTTAAAATGAAAAAATGTAATAGTTGTAATATTGAATTTAATATTAATGATAAATATTGTCCTTTATGCCAAAATATTTTAGTTGGAAAATCAGATGATGTATTGTTTCCTAAAAATATCCGTTATAAGACAAATTCATTAATTTTAAAAATATTATTATTTGTATCATTAGTTATATTATTAGTTTTTGGCTTTATAGAAATAATGATAACAGATTCAATCCATATTTCTTTATATGTTGGGCTTGGATTAGTAACAAATTATGTAGTTGTACGTTTTATTTTAAAAAACTATCAAAATATATATAGAATGTTTGGCAAATATGGTTTTATAGTAATTTTCCTTTTACTTTTGTGGTATATACTTACTAAAAGTAAAATAATTACAAATTATATTATTCCATCGGTTTGTATATTTGAATTACTTTTTAATATTGTGGTGGGAATTATTTTAAGAAAAAACTATTTAATTAAATATTCTGGACAAATATTAATGAATATATTTTTGCTTTTAATCCCTATTATTTTAGTAGCTTTAAAATTAACTTCTAATAATATAATGTCATATATTTGTCTTCTATGTTCAGTAATATCAATAATAGGCTTATTTATTTTCTTTTTTGAAGATATTAAAGAAGAGTTTAAAAAAATATTTAATATATAAGTATTGACTTAAAGCTTACTTTAACTTATATAATGTTGAATAAAGGAGAGATATATGACTTATTCTATTACAGAAGTAGCAAAAATGATGAAGGTAAAACCATCAACATTAAGGTATTATGATTCTATAGGGTTACTTCCAAATATTAAAAAGATTAGTGGACGAAGAGTGTTTGAAGATAAAGATTTTAAATGGTTAAGAGTACTTAATTGTATGAAAAATATAAATATGCCACTTTCTAAAATTAAAGAATATGTAGCTTTAGCTCAAAAGGGCGATAGTACATTAAAAGAACGATATGATATGATTTTAAAACAAAAATTGGAAATAGAAAAAGAAATTAAGGCTTTAGAAAAATGTTATAAAGAATTTGAATATAAAGAGTGGTATTATGAAACGGCTATCAAAGCAGGTACTGAAAAAGTAGTCAAAAATTTTTCGTCTGCTTCTCCTACTTTAGATATTGATAAAATACCAAAAATATAAAAGAACAAATAATATTAGTGAGATAAAATATTTTTAAAAAGGAAGATTTAAAATGAAAAAGAAAATATTTTTTGTTATTTGCTTTTTAGTTATCATTTTTATAGGTTTTAGTATTTATTTTATATTAGATAGTAAAAAGGAGAACAATAAAATTATGGATAATAAATTAGATGAATTACAAAAAGAAAAAATTAAAGCTAATTTTAATTTTGAAACTAAAACAGTAAAATTAAATAGTGGTTATGAAATGCCATTAAATGGTCTTGGAACTTATAGTTTAACAGGAGATACGTGTTATAATGCTGTATCAAGTGCATTAAAATCAGGTGTAAGGTTAATTGATACCGCTTATATGTATGAAAATGAAGCTGAAATCGGTAAAGCTATTAGAGATTCACAAATACCTAGAGAAGATATTTTTGTAATTACTAAAATATATCCTAGTCAATTTGATGAACCAGAAAAAGCAATTGAAATGGCTTTAGAAAAATTGGATATAGATTATATTGATATGATGCTTCTTCATCACCCTGGTGATGGCGATGTTAAAGCATACAAAGCAATGGAACAATATGTTAAAAAGGGAAAAATACGTTCAATTGGTCTTTCTAATTGGTATATAGAAGAACTTGAAGAATTTTTACCGCAGGTAAATATTACTCCAGCTTTAGTCCAAAATGAGATACATCCATATTATCAAGAAAATGATGTAATACCATATATTCAAAATTTAGGTATTGTTGTTCAGGGATGGTATCCATTTGGCGGCAGAGGTCATACAAGCGAATTATTAAATGATAGTACTATTACGGCAATTGCTAAAGATCATAATGTATCAGCGGCTCAGGTCATTTTAAGATGGAATTTACAAAAGGGTGTTGTGGTAATACCTGGGTCATCAAATCCTAATCATATTAAAGAAAATACTGATATTTATGATTTTAAATTAACTGATGAAGAAATGAAAAAAATGAATAGTTTAAATCGTGATGAAAAACACGATTGGTATTAATAAAGATTTTGAATTAAAAAAATACAATAGGTTTATTCCATTGTATTTTTGTGTTTAGTAAAAGTTAGAACTATGAAATGTTTTATGCCATTTACCAGTATTTCTAATGATATATCAAAACTTTTTTGTTGAAATCTTATTTGTAAAAGCGTCATATCTAGCTACTCCAACATAAGTGCTTTATATAAAATAAAAACTACTAAATTAAGCGGTTTATTTACTATATGGTGGAGAATAATTTTTTTAATAACTTATAAAAAGATAAATTTTAATAATATCATTTAATTTAAGTGTGTTTTGTATAAAAATATTTAAATTAAAACTATAAAAATTAGAAAAAATATGATATAAATATGATACTGTATATTGGGTTGATACTACTATAAAATGATAAAATTTGATATAATATAGTTAATGCGATAAATAGACATTTGGAGGTACAAATGAAAAACGATGTAATGATTTATGAAGATAAAGATGGTATTACAAAAGTAACCGTTAAATTTATAGATGAAGATGTATGGCTTACTCAAAATCATATAGCTTCACTATATAAAACAACACAAGAAAATATATCGATGCATATTAAAAAAATATATAAAGACAAAGAATTAGAAGAAGTTTCAACTAATAAGAAATTCTTATTAGTTCAAAAAGAAGGAAATAGAAATGTAAAAAGAAATATAGATCATTATAACTTGGATATGATAATAGCCTTAGGCTACCGAGTTCAATCTGATATTGCTGTAAGATTTAGAATATGGGCTACTAAAAGATTGCACGAGTATATACAAAAAGGTTTTACAATGGATGATGAAAGATTAAAACAAGGTGGGAATAGATACTTTAAAGAATTACTACAGAGAATAAGAGATATTCGTTCTAGTGAAAGAAATTTCTATCAACAAATTACTGATATATATGCAACAAGCATTGATTAT
>CANQNL010000043.1 GCA_947625215.1 uncultured Bacilli bacterium
GTAACATATAGTGATGATGTAACAACGCAGCCTGATAATCTAGAAACAGAGGTAACTATAACCTTAAATTACGTTCAGGGAGGGGTGAGTACACCATTTCCTGAAACAATTGATTTTGATACTGTTTCGACAACTAATTCAATAACTGTAACAGCGACAAAGGTAAGTGGAGCCACTTATGAATTTAAAAAAGATACTGATGCTTATATAAATAATGGCAAAAATAATGTTTATACTTTTAATGAAATAACTCATAATACAGAACATAACATTCAAGTAAAAATAACCAAAGGAGACCAAACTTTAGAATCGGCTATTAAACCAATAAGAACCAACACCTTAGTGGCGCCTACCATTTCAATTTCTAATGTTACATATACAGCAAGTATGACATTTCCTGCAGGATGTGCCGATGGAACATATACCTGCTCATATACTTTATCAGGAGCTCAAACTGGAACAACAACTGTTACTTCAACATCAGCTAGCGTTACCAATTCATCATCTAGTTCCAGTTTAACCGTAAAAGCCGATGTAAATGATGGATATAATACTGTTTCACAGTCAGGTACGATAAGTGCCCAATCAGCTAGTTGTTTTGTAGCTGGAACAAAAGTATTAACTGAAAATGGTTTAAAAAATATCGAAGACTTAAAAGTAGGCGAAAAAGTATATTCATATAATGAAAAAACCGAAAAATCTGAATTAAAACCAATAACTAAAGTATATATACGTGAAAGATATGGAATAGTAACCTTAAAATATGAAAAATTAGATAACATAAATGGAAAAGTATATAAAAATATTGATACACATTTTAATAAAAAAGAAAAAGCAAATGAAATAAAATCAACTTGGGATCATCCATATTATGTCATAAATAAAGGGTGGACGATGGCATCTAAATTAGAAATAGGAGATAGGATATTATCTATAGATAATAGTGAAATAGTTGTAAGAAGTTTACAAACTAATGAAGTAGATAAAACAAAAGTATATAATATGGAGGTAGAAGATAATCACAATTATTATGTAGGCTATGATAACCTTTTAGTTCATAATGATGAAATGGGTGCATATCCTATTGGGATTACGCCTCCGTGTAAGGGTACATTTTGGTAATATAAGACATACTTCTAAATGAAGTGTGTTTTTTTGTAAAAAATCAATTTTTAATAAAAAATATGCGAACTATATTTTCTCGCATATTTTTTTATTCAAAAAATTAATATAAATAAGTTTTGATAAGTCTTTAAATTAATATTTTTTTATTTTTGCATAACCGCGATCTAAAATTTGTTTAAAATCGTTAGGTAAAAGGCTATCTGCTATATTTTTATATTCATCAGGAATACCGTGTATTGCTTCAGCGATACTTCCTGTAACTGCACCTACTGTATCAGTATCACCACCGATAGCTATGGCTTTTCTGATAGCATCTTCAAAATTTTTAGAAGAAAGAGCAATATACAAAGCTTGTTTTACTGATAATTCACACATACTAAGATATAAATTATTTATAACTAAATCATAAAATTTATAATTTAAATTATAATTATATTTTTTAGTTATAAAATCTTTAATTGTTTTTAGGTTACGATGTTTTCTTGCCATAAAAATAGTCATAGCTATTGCCTCAGCGCCTTTTAAAGACTCTGCGTTGTTATGTGATGTTTTTGTTATCTGTCTAGATTTGCATCTAATATCACATTCATCATCAAATAAATAACCAACTGGTGAAATTCTCATTGCGGCATCATTACTATTACTATTATTTTGCCTAGTTCCTTCAGCCCATTTAATAAGCCTTGGTGTAAATACTGACTTAAAATAAGGTTTAGTAGGAATTAAGTCTTTATAATCATTAATGTATTTGCGTAAATTTTCTTCATATGGAATATCATCTAAAATACTTTCTAATACCGCAATTGTTAAAATAGTCTCATCAGTAAAAAAAGCATTTTCATCGATTATATTTTCTTTATCTAAAACTTCTAATCTTCTTCTTTTATTTATAAAGCCTTTTTTGCTATCGATGCTTTCAGGATATTCGTAAATAGAACCGGCTAAATCACCAATAATAGCCCCATACATAAAATCATCTCCATTTAAAAGTAGCCATATTATAGCATATTCAAATAAAAAAGGGAATATCTTCTAAAAAAAATATATTTGTGATATAATTTATTAGGAGTGATTAAAATGGAATTATTAAAAAGGCTTGGAATAAAGCCAAATAATATTCAATTATTTGAAACAGCTTTATCACATACATCGTATGCTAATGAACACAATACTGAAAGCTATGAACGATTAGAATTTTTAGGTGATGCGGTTTTAGAACTTTTAATGAGTGATTATCTTTATAAAACTAAGAAGATAAGTGAAGGTGATATGACTAAGATTCGCGCTCATTATGTTTGTGAAACAGCTTTATATGAATATTCTACTAAATTAAACCTTAATGAGTATTTAAAACTTGGAAAAGGAGAAACTGAAAGTGGTGGCAAATACCGAAAAGCTATTGTTTCCGATATTTTCGAATCATTTTTAGGAGCAATTTATTTAGATCAAGGAATAGATGCTGCTAGGAAATTCTTTAATGAAAATGTAGTTCCATATATTAAAAATCACAAAATAGATTTCTTTGATGATTATAAATCCGCCCTTCAAGAATTTGTTCAGACGGATAAAAGAAGTCTAGAATATAAATTAGTAAAAGAAGAAGGTCCAGCTCATAATAAGGAGTTTACATTTGAAGTTATTATTGATGGAATAACTTATGGTATGGGCAGGGCTCATTCAAAGAAAGCGGCAGAGCAAGAAGCAGCAAAAGATGCCCTTGCTAAAGCCCAGAGAGGAGATTAAATATGGGAAGAGCTTATGAAGTAAGAAAAGCCAGTATTCAAAAAACAGGAGCGGCAAAAGCCAAATTATATTCAATGTATGCTAGAGAAATATATCAAGTAGCGAAAACTGGAGGAACAGAATTTGAAAGTAATAGTGCTTTAAAAAGACTAGTAGATAAAGCTAAAAAAGAACAAGTACCTAGCGATATTATCAATAGAGCTATTGATAAAGTAAATAGTGGTGCTGATGAGACTTATACAAGTACTAATTATGAATTATTTGGACCAGCAGGGTCAACTCTTATTGTATGCTGTCTTACTGATAATGTAAATAGAAGTGTTAGTAGTGTAAGAGCCGTTGTTAATAAGTGCCACGTTAAAATGGGCACTCAAGGTAGCGTAAGTTATATGTATGATCATCAGTGTGTCATTAGTTTTAAAGGGCTAGATGAGGAAGAAGCTTTAGAAGCTCTTATCGAAGCTGGAATTGATATTGATGATATTGAAACTGATAATGGTGAAACTATAATTTATGGAAAACCAAGTGATTTATTTAATATTAAAGAAGCAATTACTAAAAAATTAAACGATGTAACTTTTGATATTGATGAAATTACATATATTGCTAAAGATAAAGTGACTTTGACTGGTGAAGATTTAGAAACATTTAAAAAACTACTTACAATGTTAGATGAAGTAGAAGATGTTCAAACAGTTTATCATAATGTAGAACTCTAAAAAATGAGTTCTTTTTTGTTGTAATTTTAATAAAAAAAGATTATAATATTACTAATTTATTTAAGGGGGTTCATTATGGACTATATATATAACAATGCAACTTTAAATTTAGCCTTTTTTAATTTAATAAAATTAGATTCACAAATTTATGATTTAAATATAGAAATGCGATTCTTAGAAAAAGAAGGTTTATTAAATAGCGCTAAATATAAAAAATGTTTAGATTTACTTCATATTCTTAAAACTAAAGAAAAACGAATTTTAGATAATATTGGTGATAAAATAGATCTTTTGGATTTTTGTGATGATATTTCAAATATTATAAAAGTATTTACTGATGATAAAGATAAGTGTTCATTAATTGAAGAACGAATTATAAATATATTTTCTAAAAAAGATCTTAAAGATAATTATTATATGTTTATGGCTAGTGAGCAGTATATTGATAACTATTTTCATTTTTATAATGAGCATTTAATTGATTTTATATGTTTTTATAAAAATGAAGCCAAAACTGAAGACCGATTATTATATTCAAAATATAAAAATATTTTTACAAACCCTGATATTGAAGACGAATTTTTATATGCCGGCTTTAATGAAGATAATATAATTGATTTGCCATTTGAAGATAAAGCCGCTTCATTAAATGTAGATATTGTCGATTATGAATTAGATAGGGCTAGTTTTTATTATAATTATGCTGAAGATTTTATAAGACAGTTCATTAAGAAAAGTACAGATGTATTCTTCCCACAATATTATGTAGAAGAAGATAAAATTATTATGGGAGAGGATATTGAAAGAAAACAAAAATATTTTGATAATATTTTAAACCAATTAGATGAATTTGAAGTATTACTTCCTAATATTGATACTTATGATTTAATTGAATTAAAGCGTATTTATCGAACCGCTTTAGGGAATGATAACTCAGTAATAATTTATAATAATACGACAGCTATTCAAGAGCTTGATTCATTAATCAATGATGAGCTCGCAATTAGAGAAGATTATGATGTTTATGATGATGATACTTATGAATTATCAGATAATCAGGCAGAAATAGATAAGCTTGATATGATGATGCCTAAAGAAGCTGATATGATATTTAAATTAATTAAAAAATCATATAAAATATGCACCCTTATTGGGCAATTAGGAACTTTAGAACTATTAAACAAAGATCGTCAAAAAAAATTAAAAGAATTAGAAAGAGAAATTAAAATTGAAAGTAAACTGGCGAAAAATATTGCTTCAAGTAATATAGAAAGAGAAACTTTAAAAAACATTTTAGATGAATATATGGATATAGCATTAGCTAGTGAAGAGTTTGATAATTTAGAAGCTATGCAAAATAATAAAAATATTTACCACAATTTAATTCAAAATCGAATAAGAATTTTAATTCCCGATATTGATATTGTTGATAATACGATTTATAAAACGCCAGCTGAACCACATTTTATATTACAAAATCATATGGCTAATCAGTTTAAAGAATTTCAAAAATTAATTGATACAACGCCTTTAGAAAATCGGGAAAATTTAATCAAAGTTAAATATGAAGAAATAGCTTGTGATCCTGATTTTACTTTGGATTTTGTGAACGCTAAGGGTAAAGTAGAAAATATAACTGCTTTAGATGATGAAACTTCAGCTGAACTTTCTGGCATTGATTTAGATGAATATATCTATGACAAAGAAGAGCTTTTGTTTAATTTTTCTAAAGATGTGATTAAGAATTTAGCTCTCGCAGATATTAATGACATTACTCCTTACACTGAAGCAATGATTAAATTTCAAAGTATATATATTATGGAGACAATTAAGCAGTTAGATGAAGATCGGGCCGTAGCTTTAAAATATGTCTATGATACGATGTGCCCTAAAATGCCTTTAAATAATAATCATTCGCCTTTAACTTTTACTAATGTTAAAACTAAAGAGAAAAAATTATAAAACGACATTTAATTCAATGCCGTTTTTTTATACTGTTATTGGTGACCCATATGACAGTTTATGTAGATGGTGTTTTATTTTTAAATTTCTTTTTTGATTTTTTGTTATTATTAACAACTTCAGTAGTTTTAAAAAGGCACGCCAAAATATTTAATTTAATTTTAGGAGCTTTTATTGGTAGTTTAAGTACTTTAGTTTTGTTTTTTAATGTTTCTTCTATTCAGCTTTTTATTATAAAAGTTTATTTAAGCATTATAATGATTTTATTTACATTTTATTATAAAGATTTTAAATATACAATTACAAATTTAGGCATTTTTTATGTTGTTAGTATTTTATTAGGTGGTTTTTTATATTTACTTAATATTGAATTTTCATATAAGCATAGTGGATTAATTTTTTATCATAATGGTTTAAGTATAAATGTTATTTTTTTATTCATAATTTCGCCGGTAATTTTATATATTTATATATGTCAAAGTAAATTATTCAGAAGAAAAATTAAAAACTATCATCAAACAAAAGTAAAAATAGGTCAAAAAGAATTTAGCCTAATGGGTTATTTAGATACCGGAAATACTTTATCATATAAAGGGAAACCCGTGGTAATTACAAAGATGTCTAATACTTTTAGAAATAAAAAAATTTTAGTTCCGTATGTTACTGTAGATGGTCATAGCGTAATAGAATGCATTAATGCCAAAATAGAGGTTGAAGATATGGGCACCTATGATGTTTTGCTTGGATTTAGTGAGAATTTTAATTTTAGTGGTGTTGATATTTTATTAAATGGAAGGATGGAATAAAAAAATGCTAGAAAAAATAAAAAAAATATTACATCTTTTTTTCGAAGAAGAAAATGTATTTTTTATCGGCAGTAGTGATAAACTACCTGAACCACTTACGAAAGATGAAGAGGTTATGTATGTAAAAAAGGCAATGGATGGTGATAAAATTGCTAGAGCTAAACTTATTGAACATAATTTACGATTAGTGGTATTTTTATCTAAGAAATATGAAAATACTGGGGTTGATTTAGAAGATTTAGTAAGTATTGGTACAGTTGGACTTATTAAAGGAGTAAACACTTATAAATTAGATAAAAATATTAAATTAGCGACCTATGCATCTAGGTGTATTGATAATGAAATATTAATGTTTTTGCGAAAAAATAAAAAAAGAAGAGGTGAAATTAGTTTTGAAGATAACCTTAGTTATGATTCTGAGGGAAATGAATTACATCTAGAAGATATATTAGGTACGGATAGTGATATAGTTACTAAAGGGCTTGAAAAAGAAATTGAAAAGAAAATGTTGTATACAGAAATTGAAAATTTAAATCCTCGTGATCGTAAAATAATGATTTTAAGATATGGTCTTTTTGGCAGTGAAGAGATGACTCAGAAAGACGTGGCTAAACTTTTAGGTATTAGTCAGTCATATATTTCTAGAATTGAAAAAAAAGTTATTAGAAAATTAAAAAATTTAGATAAAAATTAGATTTTATAAAATTGTTTAAAATAGTTTATATTGATATTAAGAGAATTTGTTAATATTTGATATTTAATAAATTCTTTTTTTCTATAAACAAAGAACCTTATCTTTTTTAATATGTAAACATAAAATAAAATGGAAAGGGGAATAAATATGAACAATTATGATCGTGCGATGCAAATAATTAAAAATGCTAAACAATGTATTCCGCAAGGAGGTATACCTGGCCCAACAGGCCCAACAGGTCCAACCGGTCCTGCAGGTGGTCCAACTGGCCCAACAGGTGCAACCGGTCCAACCGGCCCAACTGGTCTAACTGGTCCAACGGGTCCAACAGGTGCAACAGGTCCAACGGGTCCAACAGGTGCAACAGGTCCAACGGGTCCAACAGGTGCAACAGGTCCAACGGGTTCAACTGGTCCGACAGGAGAGACAGGTCTAATAGGCCTAACTGGTGCAACCGGCCCAACAGGTGCAACAGGTCCAACGGGTCCAACTGGTCCGACAGGAGAGGCAGGTGCAACAGGTCTAACCGGCGCAACTGGTGCAACTGGCGCAACTGGTCCAACAGGTCCAACCGGCCCAACAGGTCCAACTGGCGCAACTGGTGCAACAGGAGAGGCAGGTGCAGCACCTACATTGGCGATAGGAGATGTTGCAACTGTAGATCCTGATCAAGGAGCAACAGCAACTATAACAGGAGATGCTCCAAATTATACACTTAACTTAAGTATTCCAAGAGGTGCAACTGGAGAACAAGGTGAAGCTGGAGAAGCAGGAGCTCAGGGTCCAGCTGGTGAAACGCCTACATTGGCGATAGGAGATGTTGCAACTGTAGATCCTGATCAAGGAGCAACAGCAACTATAACAGGAGATGCACCTAACTTTACTCTTAACTTAAGTATACCAAGAGGTGCAACAGGCGATACAGGAGCTCAAGGCCCAGCCGGTGATACAGGTGCTCAAGGTCCAGCCGGTCCGACACCTACATTAGAAATTGGTAGTGTAACTACTGGAGATACTGCATCTGCATCTATAACAGGAGATGCTCCAAACTTTTTCCTTAATTTAGTTCTTCCAACTGCTGCCGCTGAGTAGGTAACACTAAATGAAAATATATGTATATGCCATTACAAAAAATGAAGAAAAATTTGTAGATAGATGGATGGATTCGGTAAATGAAGCAGATGCCGTTTATGTTTTAGATACTGGCTCAACTGATAATACAGTTCAAAAATTAAAAGCAAGAGGTGCCATAGTTAAAGAAAAAATATTTGATCCTTGGCGTTTCGATACAGCGCGAAATGCATCATTAGATTTAGTTCCTAAAGATGCCGATATATGTGTCTGTATTGACTTAGATGAAGTATTAGAACCAGGCTGGAGAAAAAAATTAGAAAAGATTTGGAAGAAAGGAACTACAAGACTTAAATATAATTATAATTGGAGTTTTGATAAATATGGAAATCCGGCAGTTAATTTTTATATTGAAAAAATCCACACTAGAAATGGTTATGAATGGACTCATCCAGTTCACGAAGTTCTAAAACCTAAAGTAAAAGAACAAATAATTACTACTGATGAGATTACTGTCAACCATTATCCTGATACTAGTAAATCTAGGGGATCATATATGAAACTTTTAGAATTATCGGTAAAAGAGGATCCTGAAGATGATCGCAATATGCATTATCTTGGTAGGGAGTATATGTATTATCACAAATACAATGAAGCCATTGATACTCTAATTAAACATTTAAAATTAAAAAAGGCGGTTTGGAAAGATGAAAGATCAGCTTCAATGCGTTTTATTGCTAGAAGTTATAGAAATTTAGGGCGTATAGATGAAGCTAGGATGTGGCTTCAAAAAGCTAAGGAAGAAACTCCATATTTAAGAGAGCCATTCGTTGAAAGTGCGATGATGGAAGTTGATAATGGAAATTTCAAAGATGCTGAAAAAGACTTATTAATTGCTTTAAAAATTGATAAAAAATATAAAAATTATATCAATGAACCTTTTTGCTATGACAGTACGGTTTATGATTTATTATCTATTTGTGAATACAATTTAGGTAAAATTGCTGAAGCAATATATTATATAGACATAGCTATTAAAATGAATCCAGATGAAAAAAGATTAAAAGAAAACAGAAAACTTATGAACGAAGTTTTAAATGGAAATTAAGCCAAATATGGCTTTTTTTCTTTTAATTTATTTAAATATTTTGTATAATTAATATGGAGGTAGGGTATAAAAATGCAAAATCAATCATTATTAAATGTAATTTTAAAACAAATTCCATCTTTTATTTTAATTGCCGTAGGCGCAACAATGGCTGCCGCAGCTTTAGGAATATTTTTAATACCAAATTCTATTATTGACGGTGGTCTTACGGGTGTTTCTATTATTTTAAATAAAGTACTTGGTGTTAAATTAAGTTTAATTATCTTAATTTTAAATATTCCATTTTTAATAATGGGTTATAAATTATTAGGTAAAAAGTTTTTATTTAAAGGCATTTTTGGAATGATAGTGTTTACAATTTTACTTGATGCTTTTGAAAACGTACCTGAAGTTACCGATGATATTTTACTTGCTTTTATTTATGGTGGCTTATTATTAGGTATTGGAGTAGGAATGGTCATTAAATTTGGTGGATGTCTTGATGGAACTGAAATTGTAGCTATTTTATTAAGTAAGAAATCAAACGTTTCAGTTGGGCAAGTAATATTATTTATTAATATTTTTATCTATGGAACAGCAATATTTGTTTTTGGACCCGATAGAGCTCTTTATTCATTACTTACTTATTTTGTAACTTTTAAAATTATAGATATTGTATCTGAGGGTATGGATCAGGCTAAAGCAGTTTATATTATTACCGATAAAGAAGAACAAATATCAAAAGCAATTTATACAAAATTAGGAAGAACAGTTACTATTTTAGAGGGTGTTGGAATGGTATCACAATCTAAAAAAACGATTTTATATACAATTATAACTAGACTTGAACTTCCAGAACTTAGAGAAATTATCAAAAATGCAGATATATCTTCATTTGTAACTGTAAGCGATGTTTCAGAGGTCATCGGCACTCATATGAAGAAAAAACCAGTACAAGCAATTGATAAAAAGGAATAGATAGGGTGATACAATGAAATTTATCAAAACATATGGTAAATGGATTATATTAAGTATTTTAATATTTATCTTTGGATTAATAGTTCGTGAATTATTAAGTGAAAAATTAGAAGGATTTGATACTGCTATTTATAATAGTGTTATCAGTATAAAATCGCCTTTTTGGACTTATTTCTTTATGATTATAACCTCACTAGTTCATCCGGTTGTATTACTTACGGCCTCAATTATACTATTTATTGTATTTAAAAATAAAAAATATGCTTTATTGTCATTTGGTAATTTGATTTTAGTTTTTTTAATAAATCAAGGGTTAAAATTATTATTTTCAAGGCCAAGACCGTTTGAATGGATGTTAGTTGAAGAATCTGGATTTAGTTTTCCATCAGCTCACGCAATGATTGGAGTAGCCTTTTATGGAATGCTTGTATATTTAATATGGCAAACCGAGCTTAATAAAAAAATTAAAATTATTTTAACAGCCGTTATTTCTGTTTTATTAATTTTAATTGGTATCAGTAGAATATATTTAGGGGTTCATTATTGTTCTGATATTATTGGTGGTTTTACTTTATCTTTGAGTTATTTAATAATAGTTACATCTTTAATTGATTTTTATAGATTTAAAATTAGAAAAAAAGAATAATATAATTTACACTAAAGATAACAAAAAAAGTTATCTTTTTGTAACTATTCAGACTAAAAAAGTGAAAAGTAGTGTCAAGAGATACTGCTTTTTATAATTAAATGTGGGATAATAGT
>CANQNL010000044.1 GCA_947625215.1 uncultured Bacilli bacterium
TTGTTATTTCAATAATAAAGAGCTATTTCATTTACCATAGCTCTCTTTTCTAATGAATTTTAGTCTGAATAGTTACATCTTTTTTGTATACAAGTGTCAAATTTATTTTTTTTTAAAAGAAAATATTGATTTTAGAAAGCTACTTTGATATGATTTAATTAAGATAGAAGGGAAGATGTAAAATGAAGAAAAAATTTGGTTTAATTACTATTGTCTTATGCGTAATGTGTTTTATAGGAATTGGCAATGCTAGTGCTGCAGAAGTTAACTGGGATACTATTGCTAATGATTATAAAACATTATTAGAATCTGCAGGTGCTGATGGATATAAAATTCAAATAAATCCAATTGAAGGGACTAAAGATGTACAAGTATCATTAGAAAATCCAACTTATGGCTATTATTTTATTCAGTTTGTATATGATGATGCAGGAAAAACAATAACTTATACAAACAATAGAAATGTTGAAAAAGCTAGCCAGCAAACACAAATTTGTTATAGATATACGGATGAATACTTTGTAACAGCAATGTTTTATGCAATATTAAATGCATATAAAGTAGGTACTGATCAAGGTGTTAATACTTCAAATTGGAGTGAATATGGTGTAACTGTTACTGATGGTGCTGATCTTACTTATGGTACATATAATGAAAAAGCATATTCAAAAGTAGTATTTGATTTAAACACATTTGATACTGCTACAAAAGCAAAACAAGGTACTATGAGTGGTGAACCTTATAAACAACTTTTACTTGATTTAAAATCAACTAGAGATCCAATGGGAGATTGCTTAAAAGATTTCCAAACACCAGAGCCAACACCAACTCCAACACCAGTTAAAACTAAAGAAAATCCTAAAACAGGATTAAATCTTCCAGTAGTTGGTGGGGTAGCAATTCTAGTATTAGCTACAGGTTCTTATGCCGTATTACGCAGAAAAAATTTATTTAGAAGTATTTAAAAGTTAGAATTTTCTAACTTTTTTATTTAAAGTAGTTATTGTATGTTTTACTATTTATAATAAGATAACAGTAATATACAAAGTAAAATAATAGAATAGATAAAGCCAAATTATAATAAAAATTTGGCTTTTGTTTATGTAAAAAAATCAAAAAAATGTCCGAAAATACTTGCCAAAAACCTGGGGGGGGGGGGTATAATGTTTATAGGTAAACTAGGTAAGGAGAAAAGTTATGTCTGATAAAACGAAAAGAAGTATAGTAATAGTAAGTTTGTGCATAGTGTTAGGCATAATGGTAGTGGCATATGCCGTTTATGGTAGTGTTCTAAATGTAAATGGTACTACGAGTATAGCTAATAATTTTAAAATATTAATAACAAAAATAGAAAGTAAAAATGCCACAGCCGGAGCAACAGATGCTTCTGAACCAACTTATGAAAATTTAACAGCAACCTTTAAAACCAATTTAGTAAGTCCTGGCGATAGTATTGAATATGATATAACTATATCAAATCAGGGAAATATGAATGCTGCATTAGATAAGATAGATATTCATCGGAAAAATAATCCTGCAATAAATATAACATATGAAGGAATAGAAGCGGGAGAAGTGTTAAATGCAGGTAGCAGTACAGTATTAACATTAAAGGTAGAATTTAATAAAGCAATAACTTCACAACCTAAAGACACTGAAACTGAATTTAATATAGATTTAACATATGTAGAAGAAGGTCAGGCAAAAAATTCAAGTACAACAACAAATGATATAATAAAAGTAGGGAATAAGAGTGTATATGTAGTCACTGAAGGTGATGGCTTATATGCTGATACCTATGAACCAGGAAGATATGTATATAAAGGAGGAAATCCTGATAATTACATAACATTTAATGGAGAAGATGCTGGCTGGCGAATAATAGCTGTAGAGGCAGATAAAACAATAAAAATTATGCGTGCCACAATACTCGCAAACCAAGCATTTGATCCGTATAAAAATAGGACAACAGGATATTGTGCTACAGCAGCTAGTTCATCTTGGGGCTGTAATGTTTGGGCAACAACCAAAGAATATGATAATAATAGTACACTTACCAATGGTATTAAAGGCAGTGTCGATAAAGATTCAGCATTGAATATATATTTAAATGGAACCTATTATAATGAAATAAGCCATAATAAAAATGCTATTGATAATCATTTATTTTATTATGGACCAGTTATTTATCAAAATACTGATTTATCAGCTCAGATTATGAGTGAGCAAAAATATTCGGTCAGAAATAATATCGGATTAATTGGGGCGAGTGATTATCTAAGAGCAAATTCAAATGTCTTATCTTGCGGAACATATAAATTACATTATGATAATCGCTTAAGTTGTAAAGATACAAATTGGATGACTATTGGTAATTATTGGACTATGTCCCCTCATTGGTGCGGAGCTAATTGTAATTCAGCTACTAGTATAGTTCGTATAGATGTAGCAGGACATTTATGGCATTACAATACTGGCGGTAATTATGGGGTTGTTCCAGTCATTTATCTAAAATTTGATACCTTATTATCAGGCTCGGGAACAGAGGAAGATCCATTTAAAATAACTAATTATACTCAATAATAAAAAAGCAAGTTTATCTAAATCTTGCTTTTAAAATAACTATTTTTACCTAATATTAATCAATAACTAGTTGATTTTTTTGGCGTGAACTACAAGTTTTTGTGTATTACCAAAACAAGTAGATAAGGTTAATATTTTATCATTTGGTCCAACATTAACATTAAAATTATAAATACTTCTGCCCTTAACCATATTTATATAATCAGTAAAGGCTTTTTCTGTACCAAATTCAATAATTAAATAATCAGTGGTGTTATCTATTGAATAGATAGAAAATATTTGCCATTGACCTTCCTCATTTTCAGTATTAAAAGTAATTATTTGATTGTTTTTATTTGTATACCATCTTTTATTTTTAGTTTGATATAAACCAGAAAACATAACTCTACCACTATCGTGACCATATATAATTGTATTTTGATTAAGTGGGGTAATGCGGCTTTGATAATCAGCAAATAACCATCCATATCTGTTATTATTTTTGTTAAAGTCGTGACTTAAATAAAATGAATTATCACTATGTTTAACTACTGGATAATCGATATTTGTACCATTTACTTTAAGCCAACCGACAGTTTCATCGTTAATCGCTTTAAGTTCACTAAAGACTTTAGAATATTTTTTATTATAAGCTGTTTCAACATAAGGTGTTTTCTTTTCTTCTTGAACTTCGGCTTTAGGTTCTTCTGTTTCATCTGTAATAATTTCTTCTTTAACTTTTTTAACTTCTTCTTTAACTTTTTTACTTTGGTCTTCTTCTTTACGATTTATAAGAAAGAAACCTAAAATTGTAATAATAACAATTAATAAAATAGCTTTTAATATATTTAAATTTATTTGTTTGATTCTATTTTCTTTTTTATATTTTTCAGAATAAATAATTTTAAATCTTAGATCTTTATACTTTTTTTGTAAATGATGAAGATAATCAATGTCAGGAATAATATTTTTGTCTTTTTCATAAATATATATTTTAATATTTCTTTTACGATAAAGCGCTAAAATTTTTAAAACGTTTTCTAAAGATTTTTTATCATATAATTTAAATTCAATTACTTTTAAGCAATTATTAATTTTAAGAAAAGCCTCGAATTCTTTTAAATCAACGTCATCTAATTTAAAATTAATAGTTAAAACTTTCTTATAATATAAATCAGAATATGTTTTTAAATTATCGTGATACATAAATTTACTAACAAAGAAAACTTTGCTTTTTAAAGTGACGTGATATCCTTTTCGGTTTAAGTCTTCAAACATATATTGTGCCATATTATAACATTCAATTTCTTCGATGTAGCAGTGTTCATTAAGTTTTTCATATACTTCGTGCGGAATAGTTTTGTTAGGCGCAAAAGATAATTTATCAAATTCAGAAATATTTTTTATTAAATCAATAACAGTAGTAGCAATCTCAAAATCTTTAATAATGCAGGAATTAATATTATTTTTAACAATGATTAATTTAATAAAGGCCGATATAAGTTCGAAATTTTTTTCTATATAATCATCAGTAAAAATAATATTATTAGTGTCTATAATGTTTGTATTATTAAGGTTTTCTTTATTTTCTTGATTGGAAGTTATAGAGAAAATCATATTTTTATTATTAATGCTTATTAGAATTTTCTTCATAATTCCCACAGCCTTTCTATTCTTTATTATTTTAACACATCCGCATTTTTATGTAAACAATTGAAGTAAAAAATTAATTTCTTGAATAAACATAGATTTTAATATATAATATAGCTGGATTAGGTGATTTATATGAAAAAATGTGTGATTATATGTAACCCCAATAGTGGTAAAAATAATAAGAAAGAAATAATTAGAAAATTCATAGAAATGCTTAATAAAAAGGACTACGATGTCGATGTTAGATATACTAAATATAGTGGTCACGCTAAGAAAATTGTTAAAGAATTACCAAACGATATTGATTTAGTTATTTCTTTAGGTGGCGATGGCACCTTCAATGAAGTTGTAAGTGGTAATATTAAAAGGCAAGAAAGACTTTTACTTTCACATATTCCACTTGGAACAACTAATGATCTAGGGGCAATGTTTGGAATGGGCAAAAATCCAATTAATAATTTAAGAATGGTTTTAAATGGTAAAATTAAAGGTGTTGATATTTGTAAAATTAATAATAGGCCATTTGTTTATGTTGCTGGATTAGGTAAATTTGTCGATATTGCTTATGATACTCCAAGAAATTTAAAGAAAAGTATTGGGTATTTTGCATATTTATTTAATGCTTTAAAAATATTTGGACAGAAAACCCAGCTATTTGAACTTGAATATACAGCAAATGGCGAAACAGTTAAAGGTTTATATTCTTTAGTCTTGGTATGTAATGCAAAAAGAATAGCTGGAGTAGAGGTTTTTAATGATGTCAAAATGGATGATAATCAGTTTGAAGTATTAATGACAAATATAACAACAAAAAGAGATATTGTTAAGTCGCTTGTCCTTGCTAAAACTAGTGATATTACAAAAATTCCTGGTGTTTATTTTTTTAGAACTGATAATCTTACAATTAAACTTAAAGAAACTCCTAAAAAATGTTGGTGCATTGATGGTGAAAAGTATAAATCAAAAGAAAAAAAATTCGAAATTGGAATTATTAAGGATGTAAAAATGTTGCTTCCAATTAAAGAACTTTCAAGAATATTTGTAAATGAGAAATAGGCAAATGCCTATTTTTTTGTAAACTAAATTTAAGGACTATTTACCGTAAATGTATTTGATGTTATAATTAAATAGGGTATTTGCATTACCTATATTATGTATATAAAATAAAATATGGGAAAAACTAGTTTTAGAAAGGAATTGTATTATGAGTGAAAGAAGAAAAAGAAATATAATAATATGTACACTTTGTGGAGTATTACTACTTATGGTAGTAGGGTATGCCGCATTTAATACACTCCTTAATATAAATGGAACAACAAGTATAACAAGTAACTGGGATATTAAGATAACAAGTATTACCAGTAAAGATGTAGTAGGAGGGGCTACCGACGAAGAGTCTCAAGTAGTAGATGATCTATCAGCTACCTTTAAAGTTAATTTAGTAAGTCCAGGAGATTCCATAACTTATTATATAACAGTTGAAAATAATGGTAATTTGGATGCTGAAGTAGCCAGAGTAAAGATAAGCGAACCAGAAAATGATGCTATAATATTTGAAACTAATGGAATAGAAGAAGGAGAAATATTAACGGCAAATGGTGGAACTGATATATTAACAGTAAAAGTAACATACAGCGATAATGTTACAAGTCAGCCGGAAAGTTTAGAAGCTGATTTACGTGTTACTTTAGATTATGTTCAAAAAGACCATAAAAGTGAGTGGATTCCAACTGATGGGCTAACCTCAAATGATCTAATCAAAAAAGTAGTTTCTGATGGCGATGGATTATATGCTGATAGTTATGAAAGTGGAAGATACATATATAAAGGAGGAAATCCAAATAATTATATAACATTTAATAATGAAGTAGCTGGTTGGAGGATTATAGGAATTGAGGATGATGGAATAATTAAAATAATGAGGGCATCTGTATTACCTAATATGGCTTTTGATAACTCCGGCGCAAGAACAACGGGATTTTGTAGTAATTCAATTTTACAAGGTAGTTGGAAAGGCTGCAGCGTTTGGGCAGAAACTCCAACATTTCAAAATCATAATGGTTTATCAGGCAATGTATCTTTAGATTCAAGTTTAAAAATATATCTGAATAATACGTATTATGAAGGCTTGGAAGCAAATAAAAGTGCAATACAGAATCATAAATTTTATTATGGACCAGTAGTATATAATGACAACACTAATTTATCCTCTCAAATAACAAATGAAAAAATGTATTCAGCCGTTTCTAATATAGGTTTAATTCAAGTAAGTGACTATATAAAAGCAAACACAAATGAACAGTTATGTGGCAATCTTAGTTTAACTAATAAGAATTATTATTCCACTTGTAATGCTACACAGTGGATGGACTATGGAAACAATTATTGGACTATTGCTCCGTGGTATAACTCAGGTGGACATAATTGCGATAATTCAAGTGGTGTTATTCCGGTTACTAGAGCGGGAGATTTGAGCGGTTTTAATGCTAATAGTACAGATAATGGTGTAGTTCCATCAATATATTTAAAAGCAGACACAAAGTTGAGTGGTAATGGAACAGAGGAAAAACCATATACAATAACAAATTATATAGAATAGTTAAAGCAAATTCGAGTTTGCTTTTTTACTATTAAAATGTTATAATTATTTAGGCTTTTTAATTAATAAAGAGAGGAGAAAAAATGAGTAAAATTAAAATATTTGCTTTAGGCGGACAAAATGAAACCGGCAAAAATATGTATGTAGTTGATGTTGATAATGATATTTTTGTCTTTGATGCCGGACTAAAGTATGCGGACGATAAGATGTTAGGAATAGATTATGTTATTCCTAATTATGACTATTTAAAAGAAAATATTAAACATATTAAAGGTATTTTTATAACTCACGGACACGATGATCATATGGGAGCTTTATGTGATATTTTAAAAGAACTTCCAGAGCTTAAGATATATGCAACTAAATTCACTTTAGCAATTATTAAAGAACAGTTAGAAGCGGAAAATTTAAATACAAGCAATTTAGTAGAAATAATACCTCATAGAAAGATTGATTTTGGAGTAAATAGTGTATTTCCAATTACCTTAACCCATACTATTCCAGGTACAGTTGGATATGTACTTTATACACCAGATGGGGCAATTTTTTATACGGGAAACTTTATTTTTGATCCAACTATGTTAGGAGCATATAAAACAGATATTGGAAAGCTTGCTTATGTAGGTAAACAAGGAGTTTTATGTTTGCTTAGTGAATCATTATATGCTGATAAAAGGGGATTTACATCTCCAAATCATCGTACAAATGGAAAAATTAGAGAAATTTTAAATCGTTATCAAGGCAGGATCTTATATAACATTTATCAAGCACAACTATATCGTATTCAAGAATTATTTAACGAAATAATGGAAACCGATAGAAATGTCGTTATTATGGGTAAAAGTTTAGAAACATTAATTTTAAAAGCCATTGATATGAAATATATCAAATTTGATAAAAAAAGAATAAAAACAATTCACGATGTAAATGAAGATAAAATAGTTGTATTAGTATCCGATGAAAGAGAAAAACCATTTTCTAATCTCAAACGTATTTTAAGAGGTTTTGATAAATTTATTAATATTACCGATAAAGATACTATTGTTTTTGCTTCACCAGTATATGATGGAATGGAAAGAACAGCGACTAAACTATTTGATACAATAGCCAGAATAGGCGCTAGAGTGATTGAATTTCCACTTAAAACTTATCCATCACATCACGCTTCAAGTGAGGATTTAATGTTAATGATAGATTTAATGAATCCTAAATACTATATGCCAGTAATTGGTGAATATCGTCATCAAGTAGCTAATGCTAATGTGGCTAAAAGAGTAGGTATGTCCGAAGAAAATATCTTGCTTAGATTAAACGGTGAAGTTGCTTACTTTGAAGATGGAAAACTTATAGATAATGGAATGAAAGTACCAATTGATGATATTTTAATTGATGGACTAGCAGCAGGAGATGTCGGTGAACTTGTTTTAAAAGATAGAGAAATGCTTAGTGATAACGGCATTGTTATTATTACTGCTACTTTAGATAAACAAACTAAAAAAGTTTTAGCAGGTCCAGAAGTTTTAACCAGAGGCTTTATTTTTGTTAAAGATAACATCGATTTAATTAAAGAAGCTGAAAAAATTTCTTTAAATGTTATAGAAGATAATACCAAAAATAACTTTATTGATTTCAATAAAGTCAAAGTTGGAATTAGAGATAAAGTTGGTAAATATTTTTATGAACAAACCGAATGTAAGCCAATGGTTTTAATTGTTCTTGGTGAAGTATAAAAAAAGTCATCGAAATGATGACTTTTAATATGTCTCTTTTTTAATTTTATTCGGCGTTTTAATCAATTTTTTAACCGTATTTAAATCTTCTTTAACTTCATCAGGTTTATCAGGCCACTGAAGTTTATGGAATTTATATAGTTTATTATATTCACTATCACTAATAGCAACAGGTGAAAAAAAAGTTTTACTAAATGTGCTTTCAATATCATTAAGACATACAATTGTTGGTACTTTTGTTTTAAGTAAATAAGCTACTTTATTATTTAAAGGTAGAAATTCAATATCAAAAGTTTCATCGATTGTCTCTATAAAATTAGAAACTTCATTAATTAAAATATATTCACCTCTATTATATACATTATAAATTCTATCTTCATCATTATCTTTAGGAATTGCCACTTTAAACATAAAATCCCTCCTTATGAATGTATTATATATTAACTTCATATTTATGTCAAAATAGAAATTATCCTGATTATGATTAAAATTCTATTTTTTTAATTTTATTCGGCGTTTTAATTAATTTTTTAACATTATCTAAATCTGCTTTAACTTCATCAGGTTTATCAGGCCACTGAAGTTTATGGAATTTATATAGTTTATTATATTCACTATCACTAATAGCAACAGGTGAAAAAAAAGTTTTACTAAATGTGCTTTCAATATCATTAAGACATACAATTGTTGGTACTTTTGTTTTAAGTAAATAAGCTACTTTATTATTTAAAGGTAGAAATTCAATATCAAAAGTTTCATCGATTGTCTCTATAAAATTAGAAACTTCATTAATTAAAATATATTCACCTCTATTATATACATTATAAATTCTATCTTCATCATTATCTTTAGGAATTGCCACTTTAAACATAAAATCCCTCCTTATGACTGTATTATATATTAACTTCATATTTATGTCAAAATCATTATTGACTTTCAGTAAAATATTAAATTATAATATAAATATATTACATATAATGGTATAGGATGTGGTAATGTGAAAACTGAAAGAAATATTTTTGTGGCTTTTATCTTAAATATAGCTTTTTCTTTTTTTGAATTTTTAGGTGGTATTTTTACTAATAGTGTGGCTATTATTTCTGATGCGATTCACGATATGGGTGATGCTTTAAGTATTGGGATATCATTTTTCTTAGAGAAAAAAAGTAAAAAAGGGCCTGATGATAAATACACATACGGATATATTAGATATTCCGTTATTGGAAGCATTATTACAACCGTTATTTTATTAGTAGGTTCAATATTAGTTATTTATAATGCAATTATTAGATTATTTAATCCAGTTACAGTAAACTATAATGGGATGATTATTTTTGCTGTAGTAGGGGTTATAATTAATTTTATTGCTGCTTATTTTACAAGAGAGTCAGGCTCTTTAAATCAAAAAGCAGTTAATCTTCATATGCTTGAAGATGTTCTGGGCTGGTTAGTGGTTTTAATTGGAGCAATTATAATGAAGTTTACCGATATTTCAGTTATCGATCCAATTTTATCAATTTTAGTAGCTGTATTTATTCTTATTAATGCCTTTAGAAATCTAAAAGCTATAACCTTTTTGTTTTTAGAGAAGACTCCAAATAATATAAATGTAAGTGAACTTAAAGAGCATATTTTAAAAATAAAAGACGTATGTGATATTCATCATCTTCATATTTGGAGCATTGATGGTTATAACCACTGTGCCACTCTTCATATTGTGGCTAAAGTAAATAATAAAAAAATCAAAGAAGAAATTAAAGAAGAATTTAAAGAACACGGTATTGGACACGTTACTATTGAATTAGAAAAGCCGAATGAAAAGTGTGAAGAGTGCCAGTGTGAAATCAAAAGTTCATCTTCGCACCATCACCATCATTAATAGTTTATAGAAAAATGGTTAAATCCATTTTCTTTTTTCTAAAATGCTTAAATAAAAAAGGAAATCAAATATTTTTGTAGTATATTAATAATAGATGATGACAAGTAACTGACTAATTTTAAAGGCAAAAAATTATAAAAAACTAAATTCGTGATATAATTTAAGTAACAAAAAAGGGACAGGTACCCCCTGAAGGAACCTGTCCAAATAAAAGAATAAAAAGGGGCTGGCTAGTTTACACTAGCGCCAATCCAATATAAATTGAATTGGTGATATATAT
>CANQNL010000045.1 GCA_947625215.1 uncultured Bacilli bacterium
CACATCTTTGACCAAATAACCCATAATACGGAACATAATATTCAAGTTAAACTAACAACAAAAGATGGAAAAGAAATAGAATCAGAAGTTAAACAAGCTAGTACTTTATTACTTGAAAATACAACTGGGTGTGTTGTTAATGGTACCGATGCTCAGGCAACATTTCCATCATTTTGTGGAACAAATGGAATTACTTGTAGCGCCAAAACTACTGATTATAATGGTAATCCAATTGCTACAGAAACAGTCACTAGTGGTGGAATAAAAAGTTTTCGTGTAGGATCATGTTATTATGATAATACTTTAAATACTACAATAACTGATGGATATAATACTGTTAACAATTCATGCAAAAGTGCATCTGGCTTTTGTGGCTCTAATGCGGAAAGAAAATGAGCCCAGGCTCCTTTAGGTAAGTAAAGCTTATCTAAAGGGGCTTAGGCTCCATATACGCACCAAGTCATTTTTTACTTAATTATATTCTGCTTTTTATAAGTAAAAATATGGTGCGTTTTTATTATGCATTAATTTACACATTTAAAAAAAAGGTTAATATATCTTTCCATTATATTACTTTTTACATTTGTATATTGTGATATTAAAGGTGTAAATAAAATAATAAATAATAAAAAAGGTATTAAGTACTTTACCCAAATAAATGGCTGTGTTATAATCAAATTAGGTGATAAAAATGCAGGATAAGTTAAACATATTATTAAATAAAACTAAATTATCTTTAGAAAAAAGAACATATTTTGAAGAAGGAAAATTAGAAAAAATTATATGCAACAAAGCACAAGATAAATATGTTTTTTTAATTAACCTTAAATCAGTTCTTCCACTAGGTATATTTTTAGAATTTACAGATTTATTAAAACCTGCTTTTAAATCGGCTAAAAGTACCAGTATAAAAATAACTGCGGCTAATTTTGATTTAGAAAATTTAACTGATTATTATAGATACTATATAAAAGAATTTAGTAAAGCAGCCCCTTTATTGTCTACATTTACTGATAGTAATTTATCTTTGGAAAATAAAAAATTAATTATTGATGTAGCTAATAAAGCTGAAGAAATGAAATTTTCAAGTATTAAAGAAGATCTAGAAAAAAAACTTAATAATGCTGGATTTGATATTAATATTGAAACCAAAATTGATGAAGAAAAGGCTTTAGAAATAAGAAAAGAAATCGAAAAAGAAAAAACTGCTGAGATACCAGTTATCCCTAAAAAAGAAAGTCCTATTATTATGGGAAGTGAAATAAAGAGTAAGTTAACAAATGTAAGTTCACTTACTTTTGAAATGGATAATGTCACCGTTGAAGCTAAGATTTTTGGAAAAGAATTATTTGAATCACCAAAAACTAATTTTAAAATTATAACTTTAAAAATATTTGATGGAACTGACAGTATGTACTGTAAGATTTTTTGCCGTGAGGATGAAGAGTTTCAAAATTACAATAAAAGGCTTAAAGAAGGAAAATGGTATAAAATTAGAGGTTATACAAAAAACGATAAATATTCTAATGAAATTGTGTTAAATGCAAGAGATATAAATGCTTCTGACAAACAAGATGAAGTAAGAATGGATAATGCTAAGGAAAAAAGAGTAGAATTACATAGCCATACAATGATGAGTCAAATGGATGGGGTATCTAAAATAGATTTAAAAAAACATTATTCTGATTTAGTGGATACAGCAATCAAATGGGGACATAAAGCTATTGCTATTACCGATCATAATGGTTGTCAAGCTTTTCCCGTTGTATTTGATATGGTTACTTCCCATAATAAAAAATCAGAAGATAAATTTAAGGCATTATATGGAGTTGAACTTACTTTAATTGATGATACAGTTGATATTGTCACAAATCCGACTGATGATGATTTACTTAAAACTACATATGTTGTATTTGACTTTGAAACAACTGGGTTTAATGCTGGTGGAGCTGACTCTATTATTGAAGTTGGAGCGGTTAAAATTTGTAATGGTGAAATCATCGATAGATTTTCTGAACTTATAAATCCTGGTAGGAAATTACCACAAAAAATAATTGATATTACTAATATAACTGATGAAATGTTAGTGGGAAAAGATAATGAAGAAAAGGTTATAAAAAGATTTATTGAGTGGTTTGGTGATCTACCAATGGTGGCCCATAATGCTAAATTTGATGTATCATTTTTAAAAATGGCTTATAAAAAATATAACTTAGGAGAATTTAATAATACGGTTATTGATACATTAGAATTATCACGTACAATGGATAGTAGTTATGCTCGTCATAGTTTATCAGCTCTAGTTAAAAGATATGAAGTACCTTGGGATGAAGATGCCCATCATAGAGCTGATTATGATGCTGAAGGTACTGCTTTAGTTCTTCATAAAATGTTAAAAAAATTAGAAGCTCGTAATTTTGAAAAAATAAGTGATTTAGATAAATTAGTTTCTAAAAATGAAATTCACAAATATGGTACAGCATATCACGTAAACTTAATTGCTTTAAATAGAACAGGGCTTAAAAATTTATTTAAATTAGTTTCCCTTGCCAATACAACTTATTTATATAAAACTCCAAGAATTTTAAGAAGTGAAATTGAAAAGCACCGTGAGGGTTTATTAGTTGGTAGTGGCTGCTATGAAAGTGAAATCTTTAAGCAGGCTCGCAGTAAATCTGATGAAGAACTATCAAATCTAATAAGTTTTTATGACTACGTTGAAGTTCAGCCTCCAGAAGTATATGATCACTTAATTCAAATGAATGACTTTGGCAGTAAAGCTGAACTTATTAGTCATTTAACTAAAATAATTCGTGTAACTAAAGATGCTGGTAAATTAATTGTAGCCACTGGTGATGTTCATCATTTGAATCCTGAAGATAAAATTTACCGAGAGATTATTGTTAATCAAAAAGTACCGGGTGGTGGAAGACATCCCCTTGCTAAGAAAAATATTACTAGTATTCCAAATCAATATTTGCGAACAACTGATGAAATGTTAGATGCTTTCCACTTTTTAGATGAAGAAGTAGCTAAAGAAATTGTTATTACAAATCCTAATAAAATTGCTGATATGGCTGAAGAAATTGAAGTAATTATAGCCACTCCCGCACCTTTTGCGCCTAAAATAGATAAGTCAGTAGAAACTACAACAGATATGGTTTATAAAAAAGCCAAAGAAGTTTATGGTGATCCTCTTCCTTATTTAATCGAAGAGCGAATTGCAGCTGAATTTTACGGAAATGAACCATTAAATATCATTAAAAAAAGAGCTGATAAAAAAGGCTTAATAGGTGAAGAATACGATAAATATATTTATTCAGAACTTCACAATATAATGCAGACATATTATGATGGTGTTAAATCTTTAGTAAAAGAAGATATAAAAGAAAATAATCCTAATATGAGTAAGGAAGATATTGATAAAGAAGCCGCTAGTAAATTAACTGCAATTATTGGGGCTAATTTCGATGTTATTTATTTGATTGCTCAAAAACTAGTAAAAAAATCTAATGATGATGGATATTTAGTTGGTTCCCGTGGTTCAGTTGGATCATCATTTGTAGCTACAATGATGGGAATATCAGAAGTTAATCCTCTACCACCACATTATGTATGTCCAAACTGTAAGAAGACAATTTTTGAAATGGATGGTACTAGTTTAGGTTCTATATATAATTGTGGTTATGATATGCCAGATTTAAAGTGCCCAGACTGTGGAGAATTAATGCATAAAGATGGCCACGATATGCCATTTGCGACCTTCTTAGGTTTGCACGCTGATAAAGTGCCCGATATTGACTTAAATTTTTCCGATTTAAATCAAGCTGCAGCTCACGAATATACGAAAGTTTTATTTGGTGAAGACAATGTTTATCGTGCTGGAACTATTAGTACGGTTGCTGAACGAACGGCCTTTGGTTATGTTAAAGGATACTGTGAAGATAAAGGTATTATGATGCGTACAGCGGAAGTTGAACGTTTAGCTATGGGATGTACAGGCGTTAAAAGGACAACTGGCCAGCATCCAGGTGGAATTGTTGTTATTCCAGGCTATATGGAAGTTTTTGATTTTACACCATTTCAATATCCTGCTGATGATGCTACTTCAGCTTGGCGTACAACTCATTTTGATTATCACGCAATTGACCAAGATGTTCTTAAGTTAGATATTTTAGGTCATTCTGGTCCAACTAAACTTCGTTTAATTCAAGATTTAACTGGGGATGATATTACCAAAGTTCCTTTAGATGATAAAGAGACAATGGGAATTTTTACCTCTACTAAACCACTGGGAGTGACGGAAGAAGAAATTAACTGTAGTATTGGAACAATTGGAATTCCTGAGTTTGGAACGCCATTTACAATTAAATTAGTACAGGATACAAAGCCAAAAACTTTTGCTGAACTTACCAAGATTTCAGGACTGGCTCACGGAACTGACGTTTGGGAAGGAAATGCCAGTGAACTTATTAAAAATGATATTGTTCCATTTAGTGAAGTTATTGGTTGTCGTGATGATATTATGGTTAATTTAATTAATTATGGCATTGAACCTACTAAAGCCTTTAATATAATGGAATTTGTTCGTAAAGGTAAAGCTAGTAAAGATCCCGATAAATGGCTTCAACTAGCCGAGGATATGCATAAGGCAAATGTTCCAGAATGGTATATTAATTCGTGCCAAAAAATAAAATATATGTTCCCAAAAGCTCACGCTGCGGCTTATGTTATTAATGCTTTTAGACTTGCTTATTACAAAGTCCATAGACCAGGAGTTTATTATTATTCACAGTTTTCAGTTGAATATACTGACTTTGATATAGATGCAATGATTAAAGGCTATGATGCCGTAAAAATGCGTATGGAAGAAATTATCGATAAAGGTTACAATACGACCAACAAAGAAAACAATATTTTAGAATGTTTAAAATTAGCTTTAGAAGCTTTGGCTAGAGGAATTAAATTTGCGCCTATTGATATTAATAAAAGTGAAGCTTTAAACTTTGTTTTATCAGAAGATGAAAAAACCTTAATTCCTCCATTTAAAACAATAGATGGCTTAGGTGATGTTGTCGCTAAAAATATTGTTGTAGAAAGAGAAAAAGCACCATTTTTGAGTATTGAAGATTTACAGAAACGTGCAAAAATATCATCAACCCTTATTGAAAAAATGCGTATTATGGGAATGCTTGACGGTTTAGATGAAACAAGTCAACTTAGTTTATTTTAAATAGCTGAATATTATCAGCTATTTTTTCTATAGTCTTATAAATCTTTAATAAATATGATACAATAATATATAGGTGAGAAGTATGAAAAAAATAATATTAGTAGATGGTAACAATCTTTTATTTAGAAGCTATTATGCAACTGCATATAATGGTAATTTTATGAATAATAGTAAAGGTTTTCCGACCAATGCTTTATTCGGGTTTACAAATATGATTAATAAAATAATTAATGAAGAAATTCCCGAATATATTTTAGTGGCTTTTGATAAAGGAAAAACTTTTAGACACGATAAATATGAAGTTTATAAAGATGGAAGAGTAGAGACCCCTAATGAGCTTAAAATTCAGTTTCCACTAGCTAAACAATTGCTTACAGCAATGGGAATTAAATATTATGAAATAGATAACTATGAAGCTGATGATATCATTGGGACTTTTAGTAAATATTGTGATGAAGAAGAAGATTTTATCGGCACAATAATAAGTAGTGATAAAGATTTGTTACAATTGATTTCATCCGATGTTGATATTAAACTTTTAAAACAAAAAGATTATATAAGATATAACCAAAAAAGTTTTGAAGAAGAATATGGAATTAAACCAATTAATATAATTGATTTAAAAGCTTTGATGGGAGATTCATCAGACAATATTCCAGGGGTTAAAGGAATTGGTGAAAAAACAGCTTTAAAATTACTTCACGAATATAAAACTTTAGATGGTATATATGAAAATATCGATAATATTGCTGGCAAGTTAAAAGAAAAATTAATTAATGATAAAGATAATGCTTATATGAGTTATGATTTAGCGACCATCGTTAAAGATGTACCTTTAGAAATTAATATAAATGATACAAAATACAAAGGGCCAAATATAAAAGAGTTAAACCATTTATATGAAGAGTTAGAATTTTACTCATTTTTAAAAAAAATAAATCAGCCTAAAGAAGAAAAACCTACAGAAATCAAAATTATTAGAGATTTAAAAGAGTTAAAAATAGATGGTGATTTGGCTATTGATTTAGAAGTTTTCGGTTCAAACTATCATACTTCAGATATTGTAGGAATGGGTATTTATGGTAAAAATATAAGTGCTTTCATACCCCCTGAAGTCATAAAACAAAATCCAGATTTTTTAAGAGAAAATATTAAATACACTTATGATTTAAAAAAAATAATAGTGACCCTAAAAAAAATAGGTATTGAAGTTGATAACTTTGTGTTTGATACAATGATGGCTGGTTCATTACTCGATTATAATGTTAAAGATGATATGGCTTATTTAGCTAATGAACTTGATTATAAATTAGACTTTTATGAAACTATTTATGGTAAGTTTATTCATTTAAAAATGCCAAGTGAAGAAGAAATCGCGAAATCTTGTATTATGAGAGCTAAATTTATATATGAAACGAGAAAACAATTATTAAGTAAATTAAAAGAAGAAGAAGTTACAGATTTATATGAAAAAGTAGAACTACCGTTAGCCGCTGTTTTAGCTGATATGGAGTTTACTGGTGTTAAAGTTGATAAGGACACTTTAATTCAAATGGGTGAAGATATTCAAATAAAATTAGAGTTACTTACCAAAGATATTTATAATATGGCCGGATGTGAATTTAATATTTCATCACCACTTCAATTATCAGAAATATTATTTGATAAATTAGGACTACCACACGGCAAAAAAACAAATAATGGATATTCAACGGCTGCTGATGTACTTCATAAAATAAAAGATAAACATCCTATTGTAAATGCTGTTTTGGAATTTAGAGGTTTGTCTAAACTTTATAGTACATATATTGAGGGTTTAATGACGTATATTAATAATGGTAAAATTCATACCATTTATACACAAAATTTAACTCGTACTGGAAGACTTTCATCTATTGAACCAAATCTACAAAATATACCAATAAGAGATGAAGTTGGTAAGTCAATAAGAAAAGCTTTTGTTCCAACTAAAGATTATATTTTAAGTGCGGACTATTCACAAATTGAACTTCGAATTTTAGCTCATATAGCTGATGTGCCGGCATTAGAAAAGGCTTTTAATGAAGGGATGGATATTCATACTAAAACGGCTAGTGATATTTTTGGGGTTACACCAGATTTAGTTACATCTTCAATGCGTAGAACAGCTAAAGCGGTTAATTTTGGAATAATATATGGTATTAGTGGCTTTGGGTTAGGTGAAAATTTAGACATTAAAGCAGCTGATGCTAAAAAATTTATCGATACTTATTTAGAGGCATATCCTGGAATTAAGGATTATATGAATAATACCATAAGTAGTGCCAAAGAAAAGGGATACGTTAGAACTTTATTTAATCGTAAACGAAATATCCCAGAACTTAAAAATACAGTTTATATGATTAGGCAAAGTGGTGAAAGAATAGCTTTAAATACACCAATTCAAGGAACAAGTGCTGATATTATTAAACTAGCAATGATAAAAGTTTACAATAAATTTAATGAAATGAATTTAAAAAGTAAAATGATTCTTCAAGTTCACGATGAACTAATTTTTGATGTTACCAAAGATGAACTAGAAACGGTAAAAAATATTGTTGCTGATATAATGGAAAATGTTTATAAATTGGAAGTGCCATTAAAAGTCGATATAAATTATGGTAAAAACTGGCTCGAAGCTAAATAAATCGAATATAATAAAAAAGGTGGTAAAATGAATAAAATTACAAAAGTTTTAATCACAAGCTTTTTTACAAATATCTTTTTATCGGTAATTAAAATTACTGCAGGTATTTTTGGTGCTTCTGGGGCTTTGATTGCCGATGGTATTCATTCTTTAAGTGATACGGCAACTGATATTTTTGGAATTGTTGGTCATAAACTATCTGAAAAACCAGCCGATTATAATCATCCATTTGGTCACGGTAAAATTGAATATATTACTTGTATTGGAGTCGGTTTTATCGTTATGCTTATGGGATTTACGGTTATTTATAAGGGAATATTTGAAGGCGTAGTTATTCCAAGTATTTATGTTCTTACGGTAAGCGTAATTGTCATAATTATGAAACTATTACTTGCAAGTTATATTTTAAAAAAGGGTAGTGATTATAATAACAATATTTTAATTGCCTCTGGTAATGAAAGTTTTGCTGATGTTATAAGTTCATTAGTGGTATTAATTTCAATTCTAATTTCACAACTTGGACAAATTAATAGTTTATTTATGTATGCTGATATGCTGGCAATGATTATTGTTGGAATTTTAATATTGAGAATAAGCTTTAAAATTTTAAAAGGAAACTTTAGTAGTTTACTTGGTGAACAAGTACTTGATGAGCCTTATATTGAAAAAATAGAAAGTATAATAAAAAAAGAAAAAGATACTAAAAGTATTGATAAATTAATTATTATTAAGTACGGTAATTATTATCAGGTTACTTGTGAAATTAGTATGGATAAGAATATGAAATTAGAAAAAGTTCATAATAAAATAGAAAAGATTGAAAATAATTTAAAAAAATATGATGAAAAATTAAGGCATATTACGATTCACGTTAATCCTTATAAAGATTGACTTTATATAGTAAAAGTGATAAAATACACTTTGTAAATCGTTGATGGAGAATAGTAATTTAAATTTTTATTTATAGAGAGTTAGTGTTTGGTGAAAACTAATAATAAAATTTAAATGAATCTACTCTTGAGTGGAATTAATCATTCCCGGCTAGTAAGCCGTTATCTAAATTAAGACTATAATTAGGATGGCACCGTGATAATTCGCTCCTAAAATTTATAGTCTTTTTATTTACACAAGGAGGATTTTATGGAAGATTTAATGGTAGTAATCGAAGATTTAAAAAGACGAAAAGAATTATTAGAATTAAAAGTTCAAGAAGATAAAAGCAAATTAATTAGATATAAATTAAGAATAATGCAGTATGAACAGATTATTAAATATTTAACTGGAAGATTTATGGATAGGACAATGAATGCGGTAAGTTATAGTAATATTAAAAGTCAGTTAAATAAAAGTGATTCTAAAACAGAATTCAAAGAATTTATAGATTTAAAAATATCACAGTTATCTAAAGAATCGTCGGATACTAAAAATTTACTTAATTATGCAAGAGCTACTCGTAATTATTATTTAGAAAAAGAGGAGTTTTTAAAAGCTGAACTTGAAACTTTAGAAACACAACTGGAAGATTTAGATTTTGAAATTAGATCTTTAACTTCAAAAAAGAAAATTAAAGTTTATATAAAGGGAGGGAAACCAATAAATGATAGACATTAAATTAATCAGAGAAAATAAAGAATTAGTAAAGGAAAATATTAAGAAAAAATTTCAGGATCATAAACTTCCATTAGTAGAAGAAATTTATGATCTAGACGTTAAATGCCGTGAAGCTAAATTAGAAGGTGATAAATTAAGAGCTTTAAAAAATGAAAAAAGTTCTTTAATTGGATCTTTAATGCGCGAAGGCAAAAAAGAAGAAGCTGAAAAAGTGAAAGCTGAAGTAAGCCAATATGGAGAAGAAATTACCAAATTAGAAAAACAAGAAGAAGAGATTAACGCTCAAATAAAAGAAAAAATGATGGTTATTCCAAACATTATAGCAGACGATGTCCCAATTGGTGAAGATGATACTAAAAATGTTGAAAATGAAAGATTCGGTGAACCAATTGTTCCTGATTATGAAATTCCATATCATTCAGATATATGCGCAAAATTAAGTGGCTTAGATAAAGAAAGTGCCGGCCGAACTAGTGGTAATGGTTTTTATTATTTAATTGGTGATATAGCTAGACTTCATTCAGCTATGTTAAGTTATGCTAGAGATTTTATGATAAGTAAAGGATTTACTTATGCCATTCCACCATTTATGATTAGAAGTGATGTTGTAACTGGTGTTATGAGCTTTGAAGAAATGGATGCAATGATGTATAAAATTGAAGGTGAGGATTTATATTTAATTGGTACTAGTGAACATTCAATGATTGGAAAATTTAAAGACCAAATTATTAAATCAGAAGAATTGCCAATTGCGATGACTTCTTATTCACCTTGTTTTAGAAAAGAAGTTGGTGCTCACGGTATAGAAGAAAGAGGATTATATAGAGTTCATCAATTTGAAAAACAGGAAATGGTTGTGTTATGTAAGCCAGAAGAGGGAATGGAATGGTATAATAAAATGTGGCAGTTTACTGTAGAATTTTTTAGAAGTTTAGATATTCCCGTGAGAACTTTAGAATGTTGTAGTGGTGATTTAGCTGATTTAAAAGTTAAATCTTGTGATGTTGAAGCTTGGAGTCCAAGACAACAGAAATATTTTGAAGTTGGTTCTTGTTCTATTTTAGGT
>CANQNL010000046.1 GCA_947625215.1 uncultured Bacilli bacterium
AATTTCATTTCAAAACTTGCAGTTTTATTTTCTGGTTGCTTTGTTACTTCAGGATTATATTCTATCTTTACTGTTAAGGTGGCACTATGATCTGCTAGTAACTCATCTCCTGCTGCTAAGCCAGTTGTTGTTATTAATATAGCTTCATTATTTAATTGCGGTAGGATTATTTTATTTAATTCGGCATCTATTGTTCCCTTATTTTCAATAGTTACATCATAGGTTATATAATCACCTGGACTTACTAAATTTACATTAAATGTTGCTTCTAAATCTTCATATTTTGGATATTCCTCTACTGAAGATGCTTCTCCTTCTTTTGTATTTTGTTTGATACTTGTTATCTTTATATCCCAGTTACTGGTTATACTTGTAGTTCCATTTATAGTTAAAAGTGTGTTAAATGCGGCATATCCGATAGTCATAAGAAGTAGTACTCCACATAATGTACATATTATTATATTTCTTTTTCTTCTTTCACTCATAGTTTTTTCTCCTTACCTAGTTTACTCTATAAACATTATACCCCCCCCCCCCGGGTTTTTGGCAAGTTTTTTCGGACATTTTGGAATAATTTTACAATTTTAAAAAGCTACCAATTATTGATAACTTTTAACACATTTTATAAATCTTTTAATTTTTCAAAGTCTTCTGGTAAAAACATATATTTCATAAATTCCTGTTTTGTTATGCTTGTGATTTTATTACTATACTCATTTATAAGTTTTGATATATTATCTATAAATTTAGAATAACTATCTTTATCAGTAAAATATTTTATACATATTAATGCTGCAAATAAATCTTTTTTACCTTGAACATAAACATTTGAGTTTTTTAATAAACTAAATTGGTGATGATATTTTGTTGTTCTAATATTTATCTTATTATGAATAAATCCAAATAATTTATCATCATGACAACAAATATTTCTATAAGTAATTAATAACTCTAAAAATGTTTGAACTTCAAATACCTTTAAATTTTTGTCATTAACTAATTCTTTACATATATGATCTTTATCACTACTTTTTTGATTCATTATTAAATCCCTAATCATACCAAATGATAAAACTTTTACTAATACCCAAACAGGTACAAATCCATATTGTTGTTTATAATAAGAAACAGCTTGATTAGTTTTACCATACCAATGAATTTGATCGTTTAACTTTTTTATAGTGTCTGTTAAATATGGACTTAAAATATCGTAATTATTAGGATCTATCAAATCTAATTCTCTGTAACCATATCTATTACAAAAATTATTTAAAAAAGTAGTTTTTACATTTTGTTCAATTTCAAATAAAATTTCAGCCAATATTAATTTTAATTTTTTATCAAAATGATAAAGTTCTAATATATCTTCAAAATAAACATCATCCTTATATTTCCCAAAAGAATTTTTAAAAGGTTCTTTATATCCTGTAATAAAATAATAATTATTATGTTTTAATATATCTTTCAATTTTTCTTCATCTTGTATAAGTAATCCTTTATTTTTTATATTTTCAATAAGTTCATCGATAGATAAAAAATTTTTTTGTTTGGTATTCATATACTCACCGCCATAAGTGTATTTTAACACTAATTCAAATTATTTAAAATATATCATCATCAAATTTATTTAAAAAAGACCGACTTCACCATAGTGATAGTCAGTTCTGAACGTGTGAAGAAATATTCTTCACATTATATAATATGATTAAAACTTGAATAATTATACAAATAAAAAGACTGACACACCGTAGTGCTTGTCAGTTCTGAACTTCACTAACATTGTATAATATTTATCTGTATTTGTCAATACATTCATAAATTTTCTATATCTATTTTTACTCTATATAAATCACATCAATAATTCTTGAATCATTATCTTTTATATTTTCAATATTCATAAAGAACCACTATATGTAGTATAACATAAAATTTATTTATCTTTATTGCTTTTAACATTTCATACCTAATTTTTCATAACTATTATTATTTTATTCAAACATCTCATAAAATTCTTCGGCAATTTTCTTTTGATCATAATTTAATTTATCTAATGTCATAGCAGGTTCATTTTTATAAGCTCTTTCAGATAAAACATTATATGATATTTTATATCTTCGTGTAAGCCCCTTTGCTATTTATTCCTCGCTAACATTTTAAATATCTTTATATGTTTTGGCAAGTAATTTCAGGTTGAATTTTACATTTTAATTTAAAAAGGACTATATAGTCCTTAAATTTTCAATTTATCTTTTATATAATCTGAAACATCTTCTATTTTTAATGTAATTTGTTCCATAGTATCTCTATCTCTTATAGTTACTGTTCCATTATTTAAAGTTTCATCATCAACCGTAAGACAATAAGGCGTTCCGGCAACATCTTCGCGGCGATATCTTTTTCCAATATTACCAGTTTCATCATAAGTACACATAAATTCTTTATTTAAGTTTTCATAAATTTCTAAAGCTTTTTCACTATGAAATTTTTTAACTAATGGAAGTACAGCTACTTTAAAAGGTGCGAGAAAAGGATGAAAACTCATAACTTCACGAGTTGTACCATCTTCTAAAGTTTCTTCTTTATAACTTTCTGTGAGAACAGCTAGTAATAATCTATCAACACCAACTGATGGTTCAATTACATATGGAATATATTTTTCATTTGTTTCAGGGTCTAAATATCTTAAATCTTCTTTTGAATGTTCCATATGTGTTTTTAAATCATAATCAGTTCGATCAGCTATACCCCATAGTTCACCAAAACCCATAGGATAATTATATTCAATATCAGTTGTGGCTTTACTATAAAAAGCAAGCTCTTCTTTAGTATGATCACGATATCTTAGATTTTCTTCTTTTAAACCAATTAATTTTAAAAAGTCCATACAATAACTTCTAAAATAATCGTGCCATTTTAAATCAGTACCTGGTTTACAGAAAAATTCTAACTCCATTTGTTCAAATTCACGAGTTCTAAAAATAAAGTTTCCTGGAGTTATTTCATTTCTAAATGATTTACCTATTTGACCAATACCGAATGGTACTTTAGCGCGCATACTTCTTTCAACATTTTTAAAATTAGTAAATATGCCTTGGCAAGTTTCACCTCTTAAATAAACTTTATTTTCATTTTCTTCGGTAACTCCAATATGAGTTTCAAAAAGTAAATTAAACTGTCTAATTGGAGTATAATCACTAGAACCACATTTTGGACATTTAATTTTATTATCACTAATAAATTTTTCTAATTTAGTGTTATCCCATCCATCACCAGTTTCTTTTCCTTCGGTAAAATCTTCAATTAATTTATCAGCGCGATGTCTGGTTTTACATTTTTTACAATCAATTAATGGATCAGAAAAACTAGATACGTGTCCTGAAGCTACCCAAACATTTGGATTCATTAAAATAGCAGCATCTAAGCCATAAATGTTTTTTTGCTCCTCGACGAATTTTTTCCACCAAGCTTTTTTGATATTATTTTTAAGTTCTACGCCAAGTGGACCATAATCCCAAGTATTAGAAAGTCCTCCATATATTTCACTTCCTTGATAAATAAATCCATATTGTTTACAAACAGCTGTTAATTTTTCCATTGTAACTTTTTCCATATTATCCCTCCTTAAATAAAAATTCTCCTAGTATTTGTAAGGACGATTTATCGCGGTTCCACCTTACTTATTCTAGAAGAATCTCTTTAAAAATATGACTCCAGGTTTCCAAGCCCATCTTCGCCTTTAAATATCTAAAACCATTTTATGTTATAAATATGTTTTTGTCAACATTTATCTTGTAAGATGTTAATCCTTTTTTAAAATGTTACCATATCATTAGTTAAAATGTTACTAAATATTTATTGTATAATATCTCTTTGGAAAGGAGATATTTTTATATGCATAATAAAGAATAACTGTCTATCAAAATGTATTAACTAAAATTATAAAAGTTAAATATTATAATGTTTTCTACGGGACTAAACAAATTGAAGGCCATAGAATAGATCCAATTAAGAAAGAACAATTGAGAATAGATAATCAGAAACAATTAGAACAAGTTTTAAAAGAACGAGATGAAAGATTAAAAGCAAGGGTGAGCAAAGCGAATTTATCTTGACCCTTGCTTTTTAGATTTCATCTTTTACAATACTCACACAAACAAAGCTTGCCTTTGTTTGTTATCCATATTATAAATCGGTAACATTTTAACTAATGATTAACACATTTATCTTGTAAGATTTTTAGTTTTATGTTTTCTTGATAAAAACTCTATATTCTCTTTTTCAAAAGCTTTATACACATCTTCCGTCTCTGGGAAATATCTTCTATACTCCCAGCTAGGAGCTTCACCATCATCTAATATTAAAAAGGCACAGTGATTATAATCTATTACTGAAATGCTTTCGGAAACAAGCTTTTCTTCACTAAATTTTAACTTAGTTACTTTAAATACTTCATTAAAATTTAAATATGCACCTAAATATTCATATTTATATACTGGACTAAGTTTTAAATCACTAGAACTATCTTTAAGTAAATTATAAATATCTTGTACTGAAGCACCATTATCTATTTGTCTAATAATTTCTTCTTTTAAAGTTTGTTCTTTTTTTGTTTTTATTTTCTCATCTTTATGAAGCATTTCCATAAGTTTAGCATCTTTATCATTAAACCAAATTCCTTTATATCTATATAAAGTTTTAATTGGTGACTTTTTCTCCTCTTGCATATTTAATCCTCCTATAATTAATTATACCTAAAATAGAAAAAAGATTCAAATAAAAAGTGACTATATTTTTTGTAAGTCACGAATAAATTTTTTACTTTTTAAATATAAACCAGTATATCTATCATAATAATCATCTAAAAATATATTAATTTCATTTTTAGCTTGCGTACTTATTTCTAATTTAGAAATTTTTGCGATATCAACATAATAAAACATCCTAATTAATTTAATAGCTTTTTCACTAACTATTTTTTCATCTTTATAACAATTTTTACAAATATAACCGCCCTTATAACTAGATAAAGTTACAATATTTGTCTTTTTTCCGCATATAGCGCAGCTATCAATTACAGGCATAACACCTAAATAATCTAAATATTTTAGCTCAACAATATTCATAATTATTAATGGATCATATCCTTCATCAATTTTAGTTAATGCATCTATTAATAGTTTTAAAACATTTTCACTATTACTTTGTTTTACTACTTGATAACTAAGTTCCAGTAAATATGTCGCATAACTTATTTTTGCTATATCTTTTTTTAAATTTTTAAACGGGTTAATTACATTTACTTCAGTTAAAGTAGAAAGTTTATCTTTTTTATAATAAATCACAAATTTACCATAAGTAAGCTTAGTTGAAGTACTTCTAAGCGGACTTTTTAAGTTCCTGCAGCCCTTGGAAATAACTCCAATTAAACCATATTCTTTAGTAATAATATTCAATATTTTAGATGTCTCACTATAATTAGTTTCGCTGACAATAATTCCTTCTACTTCAATCATAATATTACCTCGATTTTTTCTTTTTAGACTCTTTGTATTTTAAATAATATTCTACCTTTCCTGTCTTTTCAAATAAATCCCAATAAAATCTCATTTTATCACTCTCCTACTATTATAGTGGGAAAAGATTTTTAATTTTATTCAGTTTTATATAATATTTTTTGCTTACCCTTATATAAAGTTTTACTTTCTTCCATTAGTTCCCTAATATTACTTAAATGTTCACTAGCTTCACTATAATAACCATAAATTTGAAACATATCATCGATATATGAATTCATATTGGGGTCACTATATGAAATTGGAATATTATTATAATAAGCTTCTTTAGTATCTTTTATAAATTTTTTAATTTCGCTTTTATCTTTCACATAATCATTAAGACTAATAATGGTCTCTTTAGCTATTTTATCGCCATTTTTAAGGCAAAATATAGCTTGATTTAAATGATACTGCATCATTATTTGATTTAATTTAATCTTTTTTAAACTTAAATCAGTCATTCTAACCATCCTTTATTCTAAAAAATCAGTATATCCCAGTTCGGCTAAATAGCTTTCTCTATCACGCCATTTTTTTATTGTTTTAACATAAAGTTCTAAATATACTTTGGTATCTAAGTATTTTTCGATATCTTTTCTTGCCAAAGTACCTATTTTTTTTACCATTTCACCATTTTTACCAATAATAATTTTTTTAAGTGAATCACGGTCAACAATAATTGAAGCTTTTATAACCGTTTTATCTTTATCTTTGATAATTTGTTCAGTAGTGCAGGTAACTGAATGTGGTACTTCTTCTTCCGTATTCATTAAAACTTTTTCTCTAATAAGCTCACTTATCATAAATTCTTCTGTTCTATTGGTAACCGTGTTTTCATCAAAATATTTTACTTCATCGGTTAAATATTCTCTAATTACTTTTAAAAGTTCATCTATATTTTTCTTTTTCAAAGCCGATATAGGAACTATTTCTTTAAAATCATAAATATCTTTATATTCTAAAATCAATTTTAAAATTTCATCTTTATTTAAACCATCTATTTTATTAATAACTAAAATAACTGGTTTATTAATTTCTTTTAACTTTTCTATAATATATTTATCGCCTTTACCTATTCCCATTTTGGCATCGACTAAAAACAAAATAACGTCAACATCATTAATACTATAGTATGCTCCTTTATTTAGTATTTTACCAAGCTTATGATTAGGTTTATGAATACCTGGAGTATCGACAAATACAATTTGGGTATCTTCGCTGTTATATATACCTTGAATAACATTTCTCGTTGTCTGTGGTTTTGATGATGTTATTGCTACTTTAGTTCCAATTATACTATTTAAAAGTGTACTTTTGCCAACATTTGGTCTTCCGATTAAACTTACAAATCCACTTTTCATTGTATCACTCTTTTCTATAACGTTTTTTAAAATAAGGCTATAATTTTTGGAATAAATATTATTAAAGCTACGGCTACAGCTGTTAAAGCAAAGACTAAAACAGCAGCGGCGGCTGTATCTTTAGCTATTTTCGCAAGAGGATTTATTTCCTTACACGTTAAATCGATGGCCGCTTCAATACTAGTATTGATAAGTTCTGTAGCCACTACTAAACCTATTACTAAAACGATTATTAACCATTCCATCAAATTTAATTTAAAGAAAATTCCAAATATAATTACTAAAACTGTCGCAATTATATGCGCGGTCATATTTTGTTCATACTTAAAAGCAAATTTTAAACCATCAGCAGCATAACCAAAACTTTTAATAAATCTTTTAATTCCTTTTGTTTTACCTCTTGATTCCATATCCATCTAAAATCAACTCCTGCTCTTTAAACATTACTTCTTCATCTTTTTTAGTCATATGATCGTAACCTAATAAATGTAATAATCCGTGAATTGTAAGGAAAGCCATTTCTCTTTTTTCACTATGGCCATATTCTTTTGCTTGGGCTTTCATTTTAGGCACTGATATATAAATATCACCTAGTAATCTTCCAAATTCAAATTTTATTTCTTCGTTATCTTCTAAAGCAAAACTGATAACATCAGTTTCTTTATCAATTCCACGGTATTCTTTATTTATATTTTTAATTGTTTTATTATCTACAAAAATAACATTAAATTCGGCATCTTCAATTTTTTTATATTTTAAAGCATAATCAAGTAATTTTTTTAATTCTTTAGTGTCTATTTTTTCACTAGTTTCGTTAAAAATTTCAAATCTATTCATTATAAACTCCTCTTTCTTTTAAAAAGGTAATTACATTATAATTATATTATAAATCAATAGCTTTTTCAATAGAATGCTTTATTTTATAAAGGAAGATGTAAAATAGTTAGTTTATTTCTTTATAAGCTGTAATGTCTTCGTAGATGGCAAAAAACATTTCAACTTCAATCGCATTTTCTTTGACCTTACTTTTTAAATATTTGCTTCTAATTATGTATTCATCCTTATTTAAATTTTTTTCCATTTTCTTTATCGAATGTTTTTTAGCCTTAATGAGCGCTTCATCAAATGTTAAAACTTCACTTATGACTTTTATTTCTTTTTGTTTTTGATAAGTAAGTTTAATTGGTAAGAGAGGATGACTTAAAAGTACCTGTTCATCAATTTTTTTATATCTAAATTTATTGGTGGATAATTCGATATTTTGACTTAAAAATTTAATATTAAAAGTTTCTTTCTTTTTACCGGTTTCTTTCTCTTCATAATAGACAAATGGATATTCGGTTTTTATAACATACCATACTTCACCATAAACTTTACCTTTGGCTTTTACTTTACCCATTATTTTTTCTTCTTGTAATATTACTTCACCATTTACAATGGTATCGCCTTTTTTTACATAATCATCAGTATTTTTAACAATATCGCCTTGACTAGCGATTACTTTTTTTATTACGGCATCTTTTTTAGCTACAATGCTTCTTGGTGTATTATCTTCTTTATTTTTGATGATTTCTCTTTCTTCTACTCTAATTACATATTTAGTTCCAACTGTTTCTATTTCTAACCATTCTATTTCATCGGGATGATTACTTATAATTTTTTCTTTTATTTTTTGAAGTTCTTTATATGATTTTTTTAAACTATACTTTTTGATACCATTATCTTTAAGTTCACTAATTATTAAATTTCTTAAATCTTTATTCGAATGAATAACTTCAATATTAAAGATAATATTTGTTAGAAATAAAAACAAACAAAAACCTAAAATTATAAAAGTTATTAAATGTTTATTAATTTTTAATATTTTTTTTATCTTTAAATAACCATATACTTCTTCGTCATTAATTTCATATATACTTTTGATTTTTAAAACAGTTTCATAATCTTTTTTATAAATAACTAACTTTACTTCATTTTTATTTAAATATACGAGTGATAAAATATTGATTTTCCTAGTGGTTAATTTTTTGATGAAACGATTAATGTTTTTACCTTTAACGTGTAAGGCAATTTTACTTTTTAATTCTAATTTCATTTAAATTCAATATTCTTAATAAAACCAGACACTAATATTTCATCATCGAGTAGTTTAGATATTATTAAACCTTCTCCCTTTACTATTACTACTCCATCACTATATCTAACCATTATTTTATCAGTACTAAAGTGATCAATGCATTCATAATTTACTATATCTAATTTATTTTTCAAATATATAATTTTAAAATCGCTTTCTAATATGTAATTCCGTAAATCTTTAAGCATTATATCACCCATATAATTTTATGGCATTATTTTTAAGATTATGTAAAAAAACCTCATTAAGAGGTTTTTCATAAATGTGAAAGTATTTTATACCTTTCATTATCATCACCAATTATAATCTAACATCTTTTGGTTAAATATTTTGTCAAATAAAAACCTCGTTAAGAGGTTTTAATTTAAATTACAAATGTCACCTTTTAAGGTATAACCTGATGGACAGGTATAATAAGGATCGTGCCAGTAAGCAGTCTTCGTATCAACCCTTGAACAAACTGAAGAGCTTCCACCACCAGAATATCCTGATGGACATTTATAGTTAGTGGTTGCCGTTGCTGTAAGAGTTCTTGAACATAGTGATGAATAACCGCCACCGGAATAGCCATATGGACAGCTATAACTTACATTAGCTTGGGTATAACACGTACCATATCTATTACATTGAATAGTAGCGCAGCTAATTTGAGCTCCACGTGGGTAACCAACACAGCTTTGGCAGTTACTTCCCCACTGAGCTCCCCAAGGCGTTCCAACAACTGAAGGCGAGCCACCCTGCCTTGAACAGTCAGCTTGTAAGGTACTACCTGAATAATATGATCCATTACCATCACATAACTCCCAGCCGGTCTGAACCCATAGAGTCTGCGTACAAGAATATGCACATTGTGAGCCTTGTGGCCATCCTTGATAACAAGAATATACTGGAGTTCCATATGTTGTCTCATATTTTGAGCAGCTATATGAATATCCGCCTCCAGAATATCCATATGGACATATATTGTTCATTGTTCCAGTTGTGGTTACCGTCTTTGAACAAGTTGTATTATTTCTTGAATATCCCTGGTCACAATAATAATATCCTTCATTATATGTGGCATCTATATATAACTGTACATTATGCGTACTTGTTACTATATTATATCCATCTGTTACTTTTCC
>CANQNL010000047.1 GCA_947625215.1 uncultured Bacilli bacterium
TTATAGTCGGTACGTTCTTCAATTTCATCTAAAAAATGTTCTGTCCTATTATCAATTAATTCTTGATCATATCCATAGAGAAGTTTTTCTTTTGGAATATATTTATAGGGACAAGTGTGCGATAAAATAACATCAATTTTATTGTTTCTTTTACTTAAAATTTGTTTCACTTTATTTCTTGTTTCTAAAGAAGGCTGCTCACTTTTATACCAAGGATAGTTATGTTCTAATCGGTAATATTTATCTACACTATAAGCTCCTCCTATTACTAATGTTTGATAGCCTAAAAAATTATATATTTCAGCATCTTTAGCAAACAAAATATTAGGATAATCTTTTTCAAAATATACTAAACCGTTATGAAAATTTTTAAGCTCATAACTATCTATATTTTCTGGTCTTTCTTCGTGATTACCGTGAATACAAAAAAAAGTAATTGGATAATTTTTTAATTGATCCTTTAAAGAAATATCACGATTATCTAAATAATAATTAATACCAGCATCACCTAAAACAATTAAAACATCTTCTTTACTAGTATTCATTCTTTTTAAAAGATGTTTAGTTAGTTCAAAATGACGATGTTTATCACCTGTTATATATATCATATATATCACCAATATAATTATAAAACAAAAAAACAGTTTTTAAAACTGCTTTTTTTAACGATTAAAAGTCATAATCATTATTAGCAAATCCACAACAACCACCATTATCATTATTAATTACTTGATTTTCTTCAGAACAAGTATACTGTGGTGTATATGTATGATTGTAAATGTGACGATTTACAACGTGTGTATGAATAGGACATACGTGTTTTACTTCGTGGCAAAACTCTCTTTCTACACATTTGTTGATTACTGGTTCAACAATAGGTTCTCTTTCACAGCAGTCCATATCATTCATCATAGGCATATTATTTCTGCCACCAAACATACAACAATTTTTTCTAAACATTATGTTTCCCCCTATCTAACATATAATATGAAGCTTGTGTTTTTGTGAATATGTTATATGTCATAAATTTGATTTAAAAATCTTATAAAAAAACACTTACTTTTTTAAATAAGTGTTTTAAAATGGCATTTTCATATTTCCATTTTTAAGTCTTTTCATCATTTCTTTCATTTGTTCAAATTGTTTTAATAATCTATTTACTTCTTCTACGGTTCTTCCAGAGCCAGAGGCAATTCTTCTTTTTCTACTTGACTTTAAAAGATCTGGATTATGTCTTTCTTTAGGAGTCATTGAAAGAATAATTGCTTCGATATGCGCCATTTGTTTTGGATCGATATTTACATTATTAAGTCCCATTTTTTTAGCGCCAGGAATTAATTTAAGTAAATTTTCAAGTGGCCCAAGTTTTTTAATTTGATTTAACTGGACTAAAAAATCTTCTAAATCAAATTTACCTTTTTGCATTTTTTCGGCCGCTTTTAAAGCTTCTTCATCACTAAGTAGGGCTTCAGCTTTTTCAGCCATTCCCATTAAATCGCCCATATCTAAAATACGATTAGCCATTCTTTCTGGATAAAATTTTTCAAGTCCATCCATTTTTTCACTAACACCAATAAATTTAATTGGAATATTAGTTAAATGCCTAATTGATAAAGCTGCTCCTCCTTTTGTATCACCATCTAACTTAGTTAAAATAGCACCTGTAAGTGGAAGCGCATTATTAAATCCTTCGATAACATTTACGGCATCTTGTCCTGTCATACTATCAATTACTAATAAAATTTCATTTGGATTTACAGCTTCATTAATATTTTTAAGTTCATTCATTAATTCTTCATCAATATGTAATCTTCCGGCGGTATCGATAAGAACATAATTAAAGCCGTTTTCTTTCGCATAATTAATTGCGTTTTTAGCAATTTCTACAGGATCGCCCTTACCTTCACTATATACTTCAATATTAAGTTCTTTTCCTAATTGCTTTAACTGATCAATGGCGGCCGGTCTATAAACATCACAAGCAACCATTAAAGGTTTTAAACCGAATTTTTTTCTTAAATATAGCGCAAGCTTCCCAACAGTTGTTGTTTTACCACTACCTTGAAGACCAGACATCATTAAAATAGTCATTGGTTTAACGACAATTAATGGCTCATCTTCCTTACCTAATAGATCGATAAGTTCATCTTTAACAATTTTAACAAATACTTCGCCTGGTTTAAGTGACTTAGCTACTTCTTCACCTAAGGCTTTTTCTTTAACATTGTTCACAAATTCTTTTACTACTTTATAGTTAACATCAGCTTCTAATAATGCTAAACGAATTTCTCTTGTAACATCGCTAATATTATCTTCTGTGATTTTTCCATAACCCTTAATTTTATTTAAAGCATTTTGAAGTCTATCACCTAAATTTTCGAACATTTTTATCACCTATTTAATTATACCGTATTCAAGAAAAAAAAGCTATAATTTATAGCTTATTTTATGTGTTCTAGATTATCTCTATCGGTTTTATTTAACATTACCATATCTGTAGAAGTATCTTTTTCCCTATATGATAATGAACCATCGACATTAATGGTAAATTCATATTCATCATCTGAATCAGTATCGTTTCTATCATCAGCAGCACTATCATTTATAGGCTCTTCATCACTTTTATCAGTATCCATATCAGTACGTTCATCACCTGATTTAGTTAAAATGACTTTTTTATCTGAAACAGTATAAGTTCCTTCAGTTACTTCTTCAGTATCCCCCACTTTTACAAAAGTGGCTGTACCATCTTCTTCTAAAAGTAATTCTACAACAACTCTATCTTTATCATTATCAGTTACTGCATCAGCGGCATCTTCTACAACAGAAGTGTTTTTGTTATATGTTGCTTTATATGCTCCAGCAACATCAACATCTTCATCACTAGTATCATTAGTAGTTTCATTTTCTGCTGTTGTCTCATTATCGGTTGTTTCATTAGTATTCATACTACTAAAGATAAAATAAGCAATAACCCCAGCGATAAGTAAAGCAACTATAACGATAATAATAGTCATTGATGTATTATTTTTCTTATCATCCATCTTTTTTACCACCTTTCCAATATTAGAATGTGCAGTAAAAGAATAATTATAAGAAAAATTTACATTTTTTTAAAAATTAAACATTATCCATTCTGGTTTGAATATTAAAAGTGCGCCTATTAAAAGCATTAATATTCCACCAATTAAATGAGAATATTTTCCATATTTAGTTGAAAGTCCAGTAACTTCCATAGTCTTCATTGCTAATAAGAATACAATAATATCATCAATTAGGAAGAAGAAGATATAAATAAAGATATTTAAAGCGTATTCTATAAAGTTTAAATCATTCATAGCTAAAACGGTTGTAAATAAAAGTGGAAGTCCAGCTGAACAAGCTAATTCAACTAAATTAACCGTTATAGCTAAGGTTATTACCCCAATTAAAGATAAGATAAAACTTTTTTCTTTAGTAAATTTTTTTATTTTTTCAAAAATTTGTTTTCTTTGCTTTTTATTAGTAACTGTGCAGCCATCTTCCGTAGCGGTTGCAAATTTATTTAAATTATAGCCACCAGCAATAATTGCTACTAAAGCTATAAGCGTTCTTAAAATAACCTGTTGCATAGCAGTTGCGGCAATATGAAGCCAAGCTACCATAAATAACGTATATATAATTGCCGATGTTAAAATAAAGGAAATTCCAAGCATCCACATACGTTTTTTATTTTTCATTCCAAGCAGCATACTAATTAAAAATAATAAAACCCACATCGCACACGGATTAAAGCCATCAGCAAGTCCAATTACTACCGCTAAAAGTGGAATTGATACCTTTTTGGCATTAACCTCACCTAAAAATGGAACTGTCATTGTACTACTTTCTTTCTTTTTAGATTTCGTAATATCTTTACCATTTTTAATATCCTCGACAACATCATCAATTGGCGTTTTTAAATGTTCTTTTATTAAATCGCGAATTTCATTAGCGGTATTTTCATTAAAGCCAACTAATGTATTAGTCCCAATAACGGTATAAGGCACTCCTGTTTGATTATCATCCAAGGCTTTTCTTACTTTTTTAAGAAATTCATCATTTGTTTTACTATGCCATACTTCATATTTTTTAATTTTAATATTATCGCCATATTGTTTTTCTAAACTATCTAAAAATCTTTGCTCATTTTCACAGTGTGGACATTCTCTTCCATAAAATAGATTAATGGTAAGCTCTTTAGCTTCGGCTTTAAAAGGAATTATTAAAAAAATGAAAAAGAAAATTAAAAGTATTAATTTTTTATTTACTAATTTCATCTATCTTTTCAGTAATTTCCTTTTCTGTTTTCTCGCCGATTAATCTAATTTCTTTACCATTATTTTGTAAAATAGTAACTGGAAGTATTTCACCTATATTAAGTTTACTAACAATATCTTCATCCATATCATAATCATAGGTTTCTATTTCAATATTCGGATATCCGTTTTCTATTTTTTGCCATACTTTTTTCATTGCTAAACATCCACTACACCAAATAGCATTTACCTTGATAATTTTCATACTAATACTCCATCTATGGTATCATCATTTATTATGTACTCTTTAACATCTAATATGCGATAATTTTCTTTATCATCCCTAATTATGATTTGTTTAATTCCGGCATTAATGATAAATCTTTTGCATAATTCACAAGGTGTTGCATTTTTAACATATTCACCAGTTTTCGCATCTTTGCCAACTAAATATAAAGTACTACCTATTAAATCATTTCTAGAAGCTGAAATAATGGCATTTTGTTCAGCGTGTACACTACGACATAGTTCATATCTTTGTCCGCTTGGAATATTTAATTTTTCTCTTTGACAAGTTTTAATATCTGAACAGTTTACTCTTCCTCTTGGAGCGCCTGTATATCCAGTTGAAATTATCTCATCGTTTTTCACAATAACCGCGCCATAATTTCTTCTTATACACGTTCCTCTTTCTAAAATTGTCTCAGCAATATCTAAATAATAATTTTTTTTATCTATTCTCATTTTCTCACAACCAATCTTTGATATTTTTCGTCAAAACTTTTTAAAAATTTATCTATTTCATCTTCTGTTGTTACAGAGGAAATACTAACTCTAATACTTGAAGAAGCTCTAACTTTATCATTTGTAATTGCCATTACAGCTTTAGATATATCCCCGCTTGAACAAGCACTTTGAGTTGAAATATATATATCATCTTCTTCTAAAGCGTGCAGATAAGTTTCTGGTTTTACTAAAGGGATACTTAAATTTAAAATATGTGGGATAGAAGATTCATTACTATTTATATAAACATTATCGTATTTTTTTAAACCTTCTTTTAATTTTTTATTTAATTTTTCCACTTTTTTAATATCTTCATCGATATTTTCATAAGCAAGTCTTAAGGCTTTAGCCATACTGGCAATCAAAGCTGTAGCTGGCGTGCCACTACGATAAATAGTAGTACTTTTGCCTCCGTGAATAAGTGGTTCTAATTTAACATTTTCTTTTTTTATTAAAGCGCCTATTCCTTTGATTCCAAAAAATTTATGAGCTGAAAAACTAGCTAAATCAACATTTGTTAAATCTACTTTAACTTTTCCAACTGCCTGCGTTATATCACTATGGAAGAAAACTTTAGGATATTCTTTTAATAACTTTCCTATTTCTTCAATGGGCTGTCTTATTCCAGTTTCACTATTTACAGCATTTATACTTACTAAAATTGTTTTATCGTTTATTAATTTTTTTAAATCTTCTAAATCAACGATACCATCTTTTAATTTTACAAAATCAACTTCAAAACCTTTATCTGTCATATAATTTAAAGGTCCATAAATAGATGAATGTTCTAGTTCTGTAGTTATTATATGCATTCCCCTATTTTTATATATTTCAACACCTTTTAAAGCAAGATTATTGGCCTCAGAAGCTCCTGAAGTATATATAATTTCTTCAGGTTTAACATTTAATATTTTACTTATTTGATTAGTACTTGCATCTATTAACTTTTTAGCTTCGATACCTAATTTATGCATAGAATTAGGATTACCAATATACTTTGAAGCTTTTACAAAAGCATCTATTACAGCATCGCTTGTAGGTGTAGTTGCACTATAGTCTAAATATGTCATATTTTATCCTCCCTTTAAATTATAACATTATAAAGATAATGGAGCAAGAAAAAAGTACCATTTGGGTACTTTAGTGAAATAATTTCTTTTTAACTTTAGTAGTTTGTTTTGGATATATTTTATCACCTTTTGCATTATATGAAAAACCGTGATAAAAAACAGGATCAACAAATACTTGAGTTTTTTCTGTTATTTTAATAAAACTTTTATCTTTTTCTTTAGCTATAATATCTTCTTTTAATTTTTTGAGCTCTTCTAAAGAATACTCTCTTTCTTTAATCTCATTATATCTTTGTTCCCATTCTTTATAACTTTCATCAGAGTTTTCCCTTTCGATTTTTGATATATAATAAGCTAAAGATTCTGGCTCAATTATGGCTTTATCTATTACTAATTTATCTTGGTTTGTATTTTTAAGATAAGGATTAATATTTACAAAACTAGTATTTTTTTTGTACTCATTATCCGCAAAAATATCTTGATAACCATTTTGCCTATCAATTTTAGGATCTACACCAAAGGTTAAATTATGGTGATTAAATTCATATTCTTCTTTTTTTGCTAGCAAAGCTGACTTACAAATTCTATCAGGCACTTTAGATTCAATTTTATATCTTAATCGCTCTTTAAAAGTTCGGCCTCTTAAAAATTTACTAAGAATATGACTATCAGGTTTTAATAAATTTAATTTATATAAAATATTATAAGGGAATTTAAGACTATAATATTTTGTTTCTTTAACTAATTTTAAAGGTCTTAAAATTAATATATCACCAACTTTAAATTTTTCCATTTTCACACTTCTTTCTATTTTATGTTGTCAAAGCCACTTCTTTTAAATAATTTTTCTAAATCATAATTTGAGTAAAAGATAGTGGTTGGTCTACCGTGCGGACAGTTATATGGATTTTTACATTTTCTTAAATCGGTTATCAAGGCTTCCATCTCTTCCATTGTAATATTCATATTAGCTTTAATAGCTTTTTTACAGCTCATCATCGTAGCTACTTTTTCATTAAATTTTTCAATATCGAAGTTTTTTTCAGTAGCAATAACTATTTCGATTATTTTTCTAATTGTATCTTCTATGTTATTATTTGGAAGCCACGCTGGATGTTCTTTTATAATTACTGAATTAATTCCAAATTCTTCTATATTAAATTTTAAGTTTCTTAAAATATGCATATTTTCTTTTAAAATCATAAATTCAGAGTTTGATAATTCAATAGTTATTGGAAACAGTAATGGCGTACTAGCCACATTGGGACTACCCATCTGTTTTTTAAAGAGCTCATAATTACATCTTTCTTTAGCTGCGTGCTGATCGATAATATACATACCCTTTTCATTTTGACAAATAATATATGTCCCGTGAACTAAACCAACGGGATACATTTCTGGCATTGTGTCTTCTTCTACCTTATCATAAGTCTCCGTGTTTTCCATCACGATATCGCCAGCTACATCTTCTTCATAGGTTACATTTTCATCCTCATTAAAATCATTAACGATTATTTCCTCATCTTTTATGTCACTTTCATTTCTCGCTAAGTCTAATGTAATTTCTTCATACTTTGGTCTTGGTTCTCTTATTTTTACTTCAGGAATTAAATTTCTATGACTAATTGTTTTGACAATACTTTCTTTTATTAATTCAAGTAATGTATCCATTTTACTAAATTTAATATCCATTTTTGTTGGATGAATATTAACATCGATAACGCTCGGATCAACAGTAATATGAATAACTGTAATTGGATAACGATTATCTGGTTTATATGAATGATAACTATCGTTAATTACACGGTTTATATCTTGATTTCTAACTATTCTTCCATTTACTAAAGTAATCATATTATTACGACTTGAACGATGAACTTCTGGCGATGAAATATAACCTTTTATTTCATAATCGGCATTTTCACCTTTTATTTCTAACATTTTTTTGGCGACATCGCTACCATATATGCTTTTAATTGCTTTTAAGATATTACCACTACCATCAGTCATTAATATATTGTTACCATTATTTGAAAGAGAAAATCTAATATCAGGCCTTGATAGTGAAAGTTTATTCATATAATCCGTTATATTAGCAAGTTCACTATATAAACTTTTTAAATGTTTTAAACGCGCTGGAGTATTATAGAAAAGTTCACTAACACAAATAATTGTTCCTTTTCTGGCATCACCTTTTTCATTAGTTATGATTTTTCCGCCATTTAAAACAACGTGAGTTCCGATTTCACCTGTACTAGTTTTTAAATCAACTTTTGATACTGAAGCTATTGAAGCTAAAGCTTCACCTCTAAAACCTAAAGTATTTAATCTAAATAAATCATCTTCATCATTTATCTTACTAGTTGCGTGTCTTGAAAAAGCTAGCGTAGCATCATCCGCATCCATTCCTTTACCATTATCGATGACTTTTATTTCTTTAGTACCAGAATCTATAAGTTCAACTTTAATCTCTGTTGCTCCAGCATCTATACTATTTTCGACTAGTTCTTTAACTACTGATGCACATTTTTCGACAACTTCTCCTGCCGCTATTTTATTGGCAAGTACTTCATCCATTACTTTAATTACTGACATCTAATCACCTATATCAATTATATCACATATTTTGATTTTAATTTAAAATATGGTAAGATAATTATGGAAAAGGATGATTAGTATGATTATAATCTCACAAATCGCTGGAGCAATTGCTCTTATATTTTGGGTAACTAGTATTCAACATAAAAAGCAAGATACTATTTTATTTTATCAAGCTCTGGCCAATGCTTTTTATACATTACAGTACTGCCTACTTGGTGTATTTACGGCCGCTTCAATGAATTTTTCTTCAGTATTAAGATGCTCACTATTTTCATATAAAAGAAAAAATAACCAAGATATCCCTGTTTTCTGGTTAATATTCTTTATGCTTTTAATTATTATTCTAGGTTTTGTGACTTATGATGGAATCATATCTTTAATTCCAATTATAATTACTTTATTTTATACATTATCTTCTTGGCTCAAAGAGTCAAAATGGCTTAGAATTGTATTTATAATAGCGGCCATTATTTGGATATATTATAACTTTACTGTTCACGCTTATATTAGTATAGTTGGTAACTTATTAGAAATTTTATCAGGAATTATTTCCTTAATTAGATTTGAAAAAAAATAATATTAAATCAATATTATTTTTTTCAGACTGTAGACAAACCCCAGTTATTTAATAGCTGAGGTTTTCTTTATGAAATAATTTAAAGAAATTTTTAATAA
>CANQNL010000048.1 GCA_947625215.1 uncultured Bacilli bacterium
ATCTATTGTTCCTTTATTTTCGATAGTTACATCATAAGTTATATAATCTCCTGGACTTACTAAATTTACATTAAAGGTTGCTGATAAATCTTCATATTTTGGAAATCCCTCTACTGAAGATGCATCTCCTTCTTTTGTATTTTGTTTGATGCTTGTTATTTTTATATCCCAGTTACTACTAATTGATGTTGTTCCATTTATAGTTAAAAGTGTATTAAAGGCGGCATAGCCTATAGTCATTAATAATAGTACTCCGCATAATGAATATATAATTATATTTCTCTTTCTTTTTTCACTCATACATTTTTCTCCTTACCTAGTTTACTCTATAAACATTATACCCCCCCCCCCCAGGTTTTTGGCAAGTATTTTCGAGGGAAAAATGAGTTTTTACAAAAAAATAGAAGGATTATCTTCTATTTTATATATTTCATTACTTCTTCATAATCATTTAAATGAACTTTATCATCCTGCGTTATTTGGTATTCTTCATACCCTTTACCTAAAACTAATAAAGTATCATTTTCTTCTAGTAAATTCATTGCTTTTTTAATAGCCTCTTTCCTATCTACTATTACTTCAAAATTAGTTTTTGTAAGTTTTCCTGTAATTTCATTTAAAATATCTTCTGGTTTTTCACTTCTCGGATTATCAGTTGTGAAAATCACGTAATCGCTATTATCAATAGCTATTTTCCCTATTAATGGTCTATTATTTTTATCATTATCACCGCCACAGCCAATAATTGTAAAAATTCTGCCCTTGGCAAACTGTCGCACACTTTTGATAACTTTTTCTACAGAATAAGGAGTATGAGCATAATCAATTATAACTGAATATTTATCATTTCCAATTCTTTGATAGCATCCAGGTGCGGAAGTTAAATTAAGAGTTTCGGCAATAACTAAATCAAGATTAAATTTTAATTTATCACATAAAATATAAGCATTCATATAATTATAAATATTATATATGCCAGATAAAGGCAATACAACATTTTTAGTTATACCATCGTGAGTGATTTTAAAGGTACTTTGTTCAGTTGAAAGAGTAACATCACTAATTTGATAATCATATATGCCAATTCCAAATAAAAGGTTACGATTATTTTCTAAAACAAAGTCTTTGCCATAAATATCATCCATATTAATAACCGCATATCCGCCTCTTTTGATTCTATTAAATAATTTTAATTTATTAGCTTTATAATTATCAATTGTTCCATATTTTTCTAATTTATCTTTGGCAATATTAGTAAGGCAGCACATATCAAATTTAAGTCCTTCAAAGTGTCTATTATCTAAATCACTACTGGATACTTCCATAACGACAACTGAACAGTCATTATTAGCGGCTTCTACTAACATTTCATATATATCATATATGTCAGGTATTCCATTAAGTGGTTTATTTGTTTCTGGTAAATAAAATCCAATATTACCAATATATGCCGTTTTTTTCCCCAAATGATTAAGCAAATCATACATCAAATAACAACTAGCGGTTTTACCGTTAGTTCCAGTTACTGCAATAAGTGTTAGTTTACTTAATTTATCAGCATATAACTCTTTTAGATAATTAGCTAAATAAATGCGGGTATCAGGTACAATAACTGTTTTAACACTATATTCTCCGTGTTCAGCAATTATGCAGGCCGCCCCGTGATCAATTGCTTCTTCGATATAATCGTGACCATCTCTTACTGAAGATTTTATGGCAATAAAAGTATCTCCTGTATCGATTTTTCGCGAATCAACTTTCAGCATCTAAATCACCCCTTAAATATGATTTATTTTTTCGTTGTTTTTTTTGTTTTTCCTTTTTTAACTTTTTCTTTTTTAGGTTTCTTTCTTATCTTTTTATAGATTAAATCTGTTATATTATTTAATAGGCCTGCTAATAAAGTAATGCCTGAACTTAAATAGCATAAAATAATCATAATAATATAGTAAATCCAAATATGGTTATAAAATAAAAAGTTATTATAGATTCTACTATTATCAATTATAAATCCTATAAGTACAAGCAAATTAATAATCACAATAAAGATTATCGTTCTTATCATATTGGGATTTTTTTTATTTATCGTCTTAAAATTTCTAATTTCATATAAGAACATTAAAATATAAAAGATAATCATACTAATACCAGTAATTTTTGCATCGGTATTTAGCACGATAACAATCATAACAATAGCAAGTATCTCAGGGGTTAAAAATTCTCTTTTAAGATTTTTGACAATATTATTATAATAACCGGCAAGATTAAATTTTTTCTCCTGAAGTAAACCTAAATGTTTTTGATATTTTAAAATTAAATAACAAAAATAAGTTGATAATGAAACGAAAAAGAATATCATTGTTCTACACCTCCAAAGTAAATATCATACCAAAGTAGGAAAATATAAATTGTCCATACTTTACGACTGTTATCTGCTTTTCCTATCTTATGGTCATCCAATAATTTATTTATCCTATCAACATTAAAGAATTTTGATGCATTATTAAATCTTGTTTTGATTTCTGAATAAACATCATCATCTTTCATCCAAACACGAATCGGAACAGGAAAACCTAATTTCTTTTTTTCAGAAACTTTAGATTCAAGTTTTTCGTGAGCAATGTCCCTAAATATTTTTTTAGTTTTTTGGGCATCTACTTTATATTTAGTTGGGATATGTCTAGCATATTCGATAAGTGGCCGATCTAGAAAAGGCACTCTTACCTCTAAAGAATTAGCCATACTCATCTTATCAGCTTTAAGTAAAATATCGCCAATTAGCCAAAAATTAAAATCAATGTATTGCATTTTAGTTGGCATATCTTTATATTTTACATCTTCATAAAATTCATCCGTTAAATCTTGAAATCCTTTAGTTTGTCTTTTTTTAGTTAAAATTTTACTAACTTCTTTATTATTGAAAATAAAGGCGTTACCTACAAATCTATCTTCTAACTTTTTGCCTCTTCTAACCAAAAAGTTAAGACCCCGATGACTTGGAAATAATCCTGCAATCGCTCCAATTACTTTTCTAATTGGAAAAGGAACTTTATAATACCAAGACCAAACAAATGGTTCCTGATAAATATTATAGCCACCAAATATTTCATCAGCACCTTCACCGGATAAAGATACTTTAACATTTTCACTAGCTAGCTTAGTAACAAAATAAAGAGCAACAGCGGATGGATCAGCTAAAGGTTCATCCATATAATACATTATGTTAGATAAATTTTTAAAATATTCTTCCTTGGTAATTACCTTACTTAAATTTTCAGTATTTATAGTTTCAGATAAATCTTTCGCATAACTAATTTCACTATATTTTTCATTATTAAAACCGACAGTAAATGTTTTATCGACATCACTACTAGCGGCAATATATGAAGAATCAACTCCGCTTGATAAAAATGAGCCAACTTCAACATCACTAATCTTATGAGCTTTAACGGAATCTTCTAAACGTTTTTTAACTCCCGATCTCCATTCTTCATAAGTCTTAGTATCATCTTCTTCAAATTCTAATTTATAATATCTTTTTATTTTTAAATCGCCATCTTTATATTTTAAATAATGACCAGGCATTAATTTAAATACATTTTTAAAAAATGTTTCTTTAGATGGACTATATTGGAATGTTAAATAATATTCAAGCATTTTTTCATTAAGTTCTCTTTTAAAATCAGGATGAATTAAAAAACTTTTAATTTCAGATCCAAAGAAAAATGTATCATTCATATAAGCGTAATAAAATGGTTTTATTCCATAAAAATCTCTAGCTGCAAAAATTTCTTTATTTTTAATATCATATATAACAAAGGCAAACATCCCTCTTAGTTTATCAAGAAGACCTTCTTTATATTCTTCATAACCGTGTAATAATACTTCTGTATCGGTATTAGTTTTAAATGTGTGACCTTTAATTTCTAGTTCATCTCTAAGATATTGAAAATTATATATTTCACCATTAAAAACAATGACCATACTATTATCTTCATTATATATTGGCTGTGAGCCATTATTTAAATCAATAATTGATAATCTTCTAAAGCCAAGAGCAATATCTTCATCAGTATAAAATCCCTCTGAATCTGGTCCACGGTGGGCAATTAAGTCCGCCATTTTCTTGATGTTATCTTTTTTATCAGCCTCTTTATTTATGTAACCAACAAATCCACACATAATGCTCTCTCCTTTATTTTCATTTATATAATTATTTTACCACATATAGAAGAAAAAGAGCAATATTTAGTGGGCATAATTATGCAGAAAATAAAAACAATCCAGCACTATACTATGCTTGATTGTCTAACTAACTTCTATTATTCATAATTTGTTAAATATTATTCTTTATAACATTTTTCCTCTTCTAATCTATATCCGTCTGGACAAGTATATGTGGTATATTGTTGCGGTGATGTTGTTTCTGTCGTTGAACATTTCATATTCTGACCAGACCCACTACTGGTATAACCTTGTGGACATTGCCAATATGAATCAGAATTTACGGTAGCTGCACAACTTATCCTGCCAATTGAACATACATAGGCACCACACATCCTAGTACTAGAAGCAGCAGATCCAGTAGATACATATCCAGAACCACAGTTAGGTGGAGTATAGGTGCCGCAAGCATATGATCCAGGACTAAGTCCTTCATAAGGCTGACAACTAGAACACCAATAACATTCTACACTACCACTTGCGACCTTAGTATCCGAAGGATTGTAGCATATATTCCCCGATTGTTTATAATTTGATGGACACTTCAAAACGGGACTTGCTTCTTTAGTCCTGGTGCATCTCAGACTAGGACCAGAGCCACCACTTGCGCTATAACCTCCTGGGCATCTATAGCTAATCTCTGGTGTTGCTTTCATATCCTGATTAAAGTCCAATTCAATTTTGAAATCTGCTGATTTATCTTCTGGATCTTCGGTTGTATCAGGATTATATGTTACTTTAATTGTTAAGACTTTTGATTCTTGTGGCGATAGTTCATCATATTCTTTTAATCCACTACTTTCAAATATAATTGCTGGATTATCTTTTTTATTTATTGTTATTTTACTTAAATAAGCATCAAATGTTCCATCATTTTCTACTGTTACATCATAAGTAATTGAATCCCCTGGTGATACTAAGCTCACTTTAAAGGTAGCGGACAAGTCATCTACTACTTGGGATTCAACATCTGATGCATCTCCTACTATATCTTTACTGGTAATATTTGTTATTTTTATATCCCAATTACTTGTTATACTAGTAGTTCCGTTAATCGTTAAAAGTGTATTAAATGCGGCATATCCGATAGTCATAAGGAGTAAGACACCACATAATGAAAATATTATTATATTTCTCTTTCTTTTTTCAAGCATATTTTTCTCCTTATTTAGTTTACTCCAAGTATATTATACCCCCCCCCAGGTTTTTGGCAAGTATTTTAAGGGAAAAATAAGTTCAAATAAAAAAAGATACTTAGGTATCTTTAAAAATCTATAACAATTGTTTCTGTAAGTAAATCTTTAAATGTTTGTTTTTTAGGTGTAACAAAAGCTAACAAAGTAGCAAATGGAAACATTAATAATTCTACTAGTAGACTTAATAAAACTACAAAAGCTTTCATTTCACTAATTCTATCACCTTCCATTGTACAAGTACGAATTCCCATAAGACGTTTTCCTAGACTGCCTCGATGTGATTCGGTATATGGAAAATAACATATTAAAGACATATACATTAAAATATATAATCCGGTTTTAATGGTATTTTTTAAATCAAAATTCAAAGTTGAAATTGAAGATATAGCATAACTAAAAACAAAATAAATTACTAATAGTATTACTATGTCAATCATAAAGGCCGCAAATCGTCTAAACAAGTGGGCATAAACGTGGCCACCACTTTCTTCTTTAGTTACTTTATTAATGACAAAAGTTCCAGATATTATATCATTTAATCCTTGTTTTTCTGGCGTAAATACAATAGTTAAAAGGCCAATGCCGGCAGTTAAAATGTTTAATATTCTGAAAATATTTCGTTTAAGAGCCATTCCAAAGGTAATACCTGAGTTTAAGTCATCCATCACTTCAACACCAACAAATTGTTCACCAAAAGTTGCCATTGAATCTGATGACTGCATAAAAGTACAGTACAAAAGATACACTATTGGAAGAATCATATATGGTAAAAAAGCCATAGGATTACTAGCAAAATAGTCAATAGATGGACTAACTAAAATTTGCGGGTGTATGATAAGTAAATAAACAAATTCAATAATAGAAAAGAGTACAAACAAAATGAATAAATCTATGCTATTTGCAGCCATTCTTTTAATAAGACCGGCATATTTAGGAACTTTTATTTCTCTTTCTGAAGCATAGTTTTTAAACATCTTATTTAAATTAGCGAAATCGTAGTTACAATATGGACATCTTTGAGCATCGGCATCTATCATTCGTCCACAACTAGGGCATCCTCTTTCCATATATCCACTCTCCTCTACTTTTAATTATAACAAAAGTCTGAAATACTTGTTCAGACTTAAGCGGCTTTTATACTAGCAATATAATTATTGACCTTCATTGCCCAAGTATTACTAGCGGCATATTTTCTATTCATAAGTTCTGGTGTATTTAAACCAAAATCATAATAATTCTTTTTTATATTAACAATAAAAGCTTCGATGCCTTGTTCTAATGTTGGGAATGATGCATATGAAGTTCCTTGACAACTACCAGCACCTTTCATTCCTCCAACGTTATTACACTGGCTTACTTGCGCACTACATCTATAATTGCACCCTGTTTCAAGTAATGTAATGGCTACAGCTAAATAAGGATCTACGTTATTAGCCATTGCATATTTAACAAATAAATTACCAGTACCTGCTAAATTTGATTTTAAAGTTCTATTGATTTTAGCAGTAAGTTCTTCCATTGTTAGACCATCATAAGTAGCCTCAGCTACTACTGGTACAGGCATAATAGGTTCCTCTAAAGTGGCATTATTTAATACTGTATCTAATTCTTCTGAAGTAGCAAGCGCTAAATCAGCATCACTAACTTGCTTATTTTCTTCGGAAGTTGTTTCGGTATTTTTTTCAACCTCAGCTTTAGCTAATTCATTTTGTTTTTGAGCTTCATATGTTTGCATTTTTTTTGAGCCAAAACTAAATAAATATGGAGCAACAAGTGATACAGAAATTCCAAAAAACAAAACAACATATACTATGTGTGTTATTTTCATTTTTCATCTCTCCTTATGCTGTATGAATACAATTTTACCACACTAAAAGTGATTAGTCAAGTAATGTAAACTATAGGTTTTTAGCCTTATTTTATAAAGAAAAAAATACAAAAAAATAAAAGCTATGCAGCTTTTATTTGATTTATGTAAGCATTTACTTTCGAAACCCAAGTATCACTTCTTGCATATTTAGGTCCCACTGTACTGGCAGTAGTAAGCCCCTTTGAAATATAATTTTTGTATAAGTTTTCCATATAAGCGTTAATTCCTTCTTCTAATGTTGGAAAAGCAGCATAAGATGTTCCACTACAGTTTGTTCCACTTTTCATTCCTCCAACATTATTACATTTTTTAAGTAAGCTACTACATTCCCATTTACATCCAGTTTCGTGCATTACTATTGCAACCGCTAAATACGGGTCAATTCCTAATTCTACCGCCTTTGAAGCGAAAGCATATCCCTGTCCTGAAAGTGTTGAATGTAGAGATCTATCTAATTTTTCAGATAATTCTCTTAAAGTTAGGCCATCATAAACAACTTCATTCATTTTGGCCTCTAATAATTCTTTTTGAATTTCCTCTTCTGATTTAGCCTCAGCTACCTCTATAGGTTTTATATCAATGTTTAAATTTGTATTTGGAAGTTCTATTTCTTTAGCATACACTTCACTAACAGGTTTTATATACTGAATATTATCCATACGGACAACTTCATTTGTACTTACATATTTATTTCCTTTTAAAGCAAGTATTGTCTCACCATATATGGTTGTGACTAAACTTAATATAGTTACGGCCATTATTACGGCCTTAACCGACTTAGTTTTTATCATATTCACCCTCTCCTGCTTAAATCGAAAACAGGTAATATCCTAACATATTTAATCATTTATGTCAAATTCATAGGTGTATATGTCATTTATATTATATGCGGGCAAATATACTTTTATACATAGATTAGCCTAGTGGTAATACTAAATTATATCCATACCCAAATACGCTAATTTAATGCTTAATAATCAAAATTTCAGTAAATATAAAATTTTAAAACTGTACTTAATTTTCTTAGGACAAAGTCAAATTTACCTAAGTAATTTTTACTTTCAAAATGTAAGGTTCATATTTTAGTAATTTTTAATTGTATATGGGTCAGATTGCTGGCCTGTACCTGACAATTCTATATCTGATTTTAAGTAAATAACTGGCAAAATATGAAGCTGATGATCTGTCCTAAAATTTCCTTCTCCATTTTCACCAGTATCACCATTACCTACACCTGATAAATTTGCAGTGTATTTAACATTAGGTGTAAGAGAAAAATAATACCAATTTTCACGATCATTCATATAATTAGTTAATTTGCAGGTACTTGCATTTTTTGAGTGCAAATACCAAGTTCCACATAAGTCTATATTGTTGTTAGCTTTAATAAAATCACTCATTTGAATTAAACCTATATTACTAGTGGCAGAATATCTTTTTTCATCCTGTATTTGAGACGCTAAATCGGAATTTTCAAATGTCGCTGGTCCATAATAAAATTTATGAGTTTTAATGGCATTTTTATTTTCCTTTAAACCATCATAATATGTTTCATTTAAATATATTTTTAAATTTGAATCTTTACTTACTATGCCTGTATAGCCACCATTAGTAAATGAAGTTGTTTTAGCCCAGACATTACAACCATATGTTGGAGCATTACCATATGAACAATATCCGTCTGTTCTGGCTTTTGGAGTATCAAAACCCATACTCACAATACTTTTAGTTCTTATTATTTTAATAGTTCCATCTGTTTCGATAGCTATTATTCTCCATAAATCAGCTTCTCCATTAAAGGTTATGTAATTATTGGGATTTCCTCCTTTATAAACATATCTTCCATCTTCATAGGTATCAGCATATAA
>CANQNL010000049.1 GCA_947625215.1 uncultured Bacilli bacterium
CTGAGCTAATTGAGCAGATGGCGCCTGATGTAGGACTCGAACCTACGACCCAACGGTTAACAGCCGTTTGCTCTACCAACTGAGCTAATCAGGCAAATATGAAAAAACAGTCAAACACCCTTGTATAAGGACGAATAACTGTAATTCGCGGTACCACCTTACTTATCACTATTGTGATCTCTTTATAGTTTCCTTTTAGAAACGTATAATGTGGTAACGGATTACAGCCGATTTATCCTACTATTATTTCAGATAAATTACTCGGTGGTGTTATTCACATAAGTCTTATTACCAGCTTCCATCATTCTGGCTTTCTATTAACAGGGTTCAAATGCTACTTCTCCACTTCATTGTATTTATATAAAAATTTAGTTTAAAACATAATTGGTAGCCTGTACGAGATTTGAACTCGTGAGTGCATGCGTGAAAGGCATGTGTGTTAAACCGCTTCACCAACAGGCCATAAAAACAATTGCTATTACATTATACAATATTTTTTAATATTTTTGAATAGTTTTTTTGAAAAAAATTAAAAAAAAACGTATTTTTTATTGATTTTAGCTATAAAATACTTATTTTTAAGGTTTTAAAAGCCTTTTATTTTAAAAAATGTTTATTTTGACCATATAATTTTATTTAAATATTATTATTGCCTGCCTTCTTCCCTTTTCAAACCTCACTTTCCATATTTATAACAAATATGATATAATATTGTTAGAAAGTAACGTGATATATATGTTTAAAGAATATGTAAATAATTTTATAAATACCTTAGAAAAGCAAAACATAGATCTAACTTTATTTAAAGAAAATTATAAAACTTTAAAATTTGTAGTTGAAGATAACGGCCTTAATTATCCAGCTGGATATAGTTCTAGAGAAAACGTTATTAGATTTAAAGATGATAACTCACTATCTTCAATTTATCATGAGCTTCTGCACGCTGCAAGTACAAAAAAAGATAACGATTATATTTACTGCGGATTATCAGTCGAAAATATTGAAAACAAGCTTGGTCTAGGACTTGGTTTAACTGAAGGACTAACTGAAACTTTAAAAAATGAACTATTTGGTGACGCTAAAAGCTATTTATTGGAAAGATTTTATGTCGCCAAACTAGCTGAAATAATAGATCCTGATATACTTATAAAAGCTTATTTTAGTGCGGATAATGGAATAATGATTGATGAATTAAAAAAATACGCAACAATAGATGAAATAAAAATGTTTTTATTTAATTTAGATACTTATACTATAGGCATGCAAAATCCAGAAACAGCCGATATTTTAGAAATTCAAAAAGCGATAACAAATTGTAGTGACTTTCTAGTTCAAACTTATTTTAACAAAACCCAAAATATAGATTCTTATATTAAAGGATTTCAAGCTTATATCGAAGAGCCTTCTTTAAATCATGCTGTTTTTGAATTAGAACCAACTGGTGAATTATTAAAAAAATTATCAAATACGAGGTGAAATAATGGAAAGAATAATCGGAAAAGTTAAAGAAGTATTTATTCCCGAAGAATCTAATAATGGATTATTAGATGTTATGGATAGAACTCAAATAGGCTTTAAAATTATGACTGAAAATGGTATGGAGGAAATAATTTTAAAACAAGATGAATTTAATTCTAATATTTTTAAAAATGATAAAGTTATAATTACAAAACAAAATATATCAGGAAAAGATTTTACTGATATTGAACTATATGGAGGTGCGGATAATGAATAGTTATGAAGCTATAGATTTATATGCGCACAACACTGAAAGCTTAAAAAAAATAAAAAAGGCTTTTAATAGTGGCGAAAATACAGTGGGAATTGTTCATGCAACGGGAACCGGTAAATCTTATAATGCCCTTACCCTTGCTTATGAAAACAAAGATAAAAAAATTATATATGTTGTTCCATCTAACGGAATTATTGAACACATAAAAAATATAATTAAAGAAAATCCTAATTTAGATTTAAACAGAGACTTTCCTAACTTAGAATTTAGAACCTATCAAAGTTTTATTAATTTAAGTAGAGATGAAATAAAAAATATAAACTGTGATTTATTAATATTAGATGAATTTCATCATTTAGGAGCGCCTGTATGGGGCTCAAGAATTAATAATATAATAGAAACTCATCCGCATATGCAAATATTTGGAATGACGGCTTATACAGTTAGAGATCGAGGTACAGCATATGAAAGAGATATGGCAAATCCAGATAAAGATGAATTATTTTCAAATAAAATAGTAAGCACTTATGATTTATGTGATGCAATGATTGATAAAGTACTTCCAAAACCAATTTATAAAACAGCATATATAAATTTACTTGAAAATGAAAAAATCTTAGAGGAAAGAGTTAAAAAACTAAATCCCAATAGTAAAGAATATAAAGAATATATACAAATTTTAGAAGATATTAAAAAAAGAATTCATGAAGCACCAAGTATTCCAAATATTTTAAAGAAAAATATAAAACAAAATGGTAAATATATTTATTTTTGTCCCCCATATAGTGAACAAGGTACTAATGATATTGAAACTATTAAAAAGGAAGCTATAGAATGGTTTAAAAAAATCACTGGTGAAGATAATATTGTTTTATACACCACAACTAGCGAAATGGGTGAAAAAGGTACATTAAATAGAGATGCTTTTTACAATGATACTGATTTAGATGGTAATGATGTAAGTAATAAACTACGAGTAATGTTTGCGATTAACCAATATAATGAAGGAGTACATGCGCCAAATATTGATGGTGTAATTATGGGAAGAGGTACATCTTCAGATATCGTTTATTTTGAACAATTAGGTAGAGCTTTATCAGTTAGAGGTAACTCAAAAGAAGAATTTGAACATCTAGATAACTACCCCTTAGAATACTTATTGAAATTATGTAGAGAAAGAAGTATACCGATAAAAGAAGGCACTTCAAAAAATGAGATAATTCAAACATTAGTAGCGCCAATAGTGATTGATTTAACCAATAACTTTGGTTTTATTAAAGAACTAGAAAATAATTTAAAAGATAGAATTAGACAAAGTGGGGAAAAAAATGAAAAAAATAATGAAATAGAAGTATTAGAAATGCATGAACGTATGAAATTAAGTGAGGCATCATTTGATATTGAAGTTGAAAATCAAGATTTATATGAAATGCTTAGATATGTTAGTGATAGATTATCAAATAATTGGGATGTAATGTATGAACACGCCAAAAGTTATTATGAACATCATGGTAATTTAGAAGTTCCATTTCGATTCAAAACAACCAATGGATATGAATATGATGAAAATGGCGTAAATCTAGGAACGTGGATAAATACACAAAGGCAAAACAAAAGTCTTTCTTCTGAAAGGGAGGAAAAATTATCCTTAATTGGAATTCGCTTTAAAACAAAAAATAATGATGAAGTATGGAATAAGATGTATGAGCACGCCAAAAATTATTATGAACACCATGGAGATTTAAAAGTTCCTCGTAACTTTAAAACAACCAATGGATATGATTATGATGAAAATGGCGTGAACTTGGGGTACTGGATTAGCAAGCAACGAACCACATATAAAAATGAAAAAATTTCTGAGGAAAGAATTGCTAAACTAAATTTAATTGGAATGCAATTTGAAAACATTAACAGCGCTATGACTTGGGATGAAATGTATGAGCACGCCAAAAGTTATTATGAACACCATGGTAATTTAGAAGTTCCATTTCGATTCAAAACAACCAATGGATATGATTATGATGAAAATGGCGTAAATTTAGGTAGATGGATAAGTACACAAAGGAGTAATAAAAATCTTTCGAAAGATCGAAAAGAAAAATTATCTTTAATTGGAATGAGATTTGAAAACATTAAAAGCACTAAACCTTGGGATGAAATGTATGAGTACGCCAAAAGTTATTATGAACACCATGGTAATTTAGAAGTTCCATTTCGATTCAAAACAACTAATGGCTATGAATATGATGAAAATGGCGTGAACTTGGGAGAATGGATTGGCACCCAACGAACCACATATAAAAATGAAAAAATTTCTGAAGAAAGAATTGCTAAACTAAATTTGATCGGAATGCAATTTGAAAACATTAACAGAACTATGACTTGGGATGAAATGTATGAGCACGCCAAAAGTTATTATGAACACCATGGAAATCTAGAAGTTCCACTTCGATTTAAAACAACCAATGGATATGATTATGATGAAAATGGCGTAAATTTAGGTGGATGGATAAGTACACAAAGGAAAAATAAAAATCTTTCTTCTAAAAGAGAAGAAAAATTATCCTTAATTGGGATGCGTTTTAAAACAAAAAATAATGATGAAGCATGGAATCAAATGTATGAGCACGCCAAAAGTTATTATGAACACCATGGAGATTTAAAAGTTCCTCGTAACTTTAAAACAACTAATGGCTATGAATATGATGAAAATGGCATAAATTTAGGTGGATGGATTAACATACAACGAAAAACATATAAAAATGAAAAAATTTCTGAGGAAAAAATTGCTAAACTAAATTTAATTGGTATGATCTGGAGCCATAGAAAAAATAAAGACCAAATTCAAGCTATTTGTGATAGCTACAGCATTGATTCTAAGCAAAATAAAAAAGCACTTAACCATATTTCTGTTCAAGAATTGCAATCAAAAATAGCATATTTAAATGAAAACGGAATGGAAATTATTGATGAAAGTGGAAAATTACATGAAATATTTTCTATGAGTAATCCTGACATGCAAGAAAAATACAAAGTTGAACTAGAAACTTTAATAAATACTTATTATTCTAACAAAACTAAAGGAGCTAAATAAATATGTTTTTAGATAAATATTTAAATGAATTTTATTTAGATTTGATTTATAGTAATTATGATAATGATTATTTAAATTGTCTAGATGAAAATAATTTTATTCAAATATATAACATTTTTAAAAAATATAATTTCTATTTCATAAATGATATAGTAATAAACTATTTGGAAATATTTGATTGTAATCCTGTATATGTAGAAAATGCTATTAAAGAAATATTAAAATTTTATGATATAAAAGAAATTGGTAAAAATATGACTTTACTTGAAAAAATATTAGATTTAGCCGAAAAATAATTTAAAGACTCGGAATCCCGAGTTTTTTTGTAATAATTTTTAGCAATATTCTCTAGGAGTTTTTAAAATCAAAGATAGAAAAATCCCTTCCTATATGTTATAATTAATTGTAGGAGATGAAAGTATTATGAATAAATTAGACAAGTATATAAATCAAAATATTTTTGAACCCACATATCTATTTCATGGTAGTCCTTTTGAAATTGAAAAATTAGAGCCAAGACAATCAACTGATAATGAAAATAAAGAAAATGAAGATTATGCTGTTTTTTTAACAAGCAATTTTATGACTGCAGTAGCATATACTTTTAGAAATAAATTAAAAGAAATTAATAAGTATTATTCTTTTTCAATAAATAATAACGGACAATCACCTGTGATGACATTTGAGGTAGAAAATTTACCAGAAGATTTATTTGGATATGTTTATGTTTTTTCAAAAGATGACTCTATTATTAAAGATAACCATGAATACACAATACAATATAGATGTTATCATCCTATAAAACCTATAGATGTTGTTCAAGTGTATTATAAAGATTTTGCAGAATATTTTAAGAGAGAAGATATATCTAAATCAAGATAAACAAGATGAGTAAGATATCAAAAATGACTAATTTTAGTAATTAGACCATCCATTTAATTTTTAAAAAGGAATGAAATTTAGTTCATTCCTTTATTGATCTAGTTATTCATTTAAGTATGATTATAAAATTTTTATATTCTTCTAAACATTTTATAATCATATCATCTATATAATTTAGCAAATAACTTTTAAAATTTAATAATCCGAAATTATCATAATTTTTATAAAATACATTGCGCCAATAACAAATGTTTGATATAATTATCTTAGGAATACTTAATTAGCTTAGGTACTATTCTCCTTTACTTGTAAAAGTGAAAGGAGGTGAAATTATGAGAAAGCAAGAAAAATATCTTTGCACCATCATAATACTCCTTATTATTGTGATTTTGATCATATTAATAAAAATAGTACCAACTATATAAGTCGGTACTAACCAAAATTTGGGAATAGTACCTAACACATCAAAATTAGGTATTCCTTTTTTATTTTATGCAAGTTTCCTTGACATATTCATAATAACATAAAAAAGAACTTTTTGCAAGTGCAAAATTATGTACCAAAGAAAGTTACATTGTTATATTTACTAATTAAAAGTTATTTCTAATTTTATTTAACACCAATAAACATCTATTATTAATTACCTTAGCTAATAATTTTTCTAAATAATTAGATTTTTACGTAATATCGTTTTTTAGTTTAGCGGTATCTCCTTTGGTTTGTTTGGTTTATTTGTTCTTCATAGTTATCTATTTCTTTTTTTATACCGGCTAAATCGGCTTCTATTTCATCTAATTTTTTATCCGGTTCAGGGCTTTCATTGTGTTGCCCATGCATTTCTTCTACTTGCCCTTTTTGAATAGTATCCATTTGCGTTTCTATATCATAATCACTATTAATATTTAAATTTGCCATAATTATATCTACTACTTCATTTATTTTTGTATTTGGATTAGCAATTGCATTATGTAAATAAAGTAATTCCTGAGTAGCGTTTTTACTTTTACTAATTTTATCTGAAAAGTAATATCCTAAAACATATTTTTGTGATAAGCCTAAATCCATATCTTTTGTTTCTATTATTTGATTTATTCTTCTATAGTCATGAGCTTCATCAATCAAAACATTATATATAGGTGAAGTTTTATCATAGTTTGATAAAAAGTTTGAAAGAACCTCATAACTAATATCTTGACCTCTTTCTTTCATTTTTATAAGTTCAGCATTTATTATAAAATTCCTTGCCCACTCTTTACAACTATTTAATCTTTCTTCTTTTCTTAAGTTAAAATCATTTTCTGTAATTATACCATTACTTACTAAATAATCGCCTAAAAGCATTTCTGAAGTAAAAGATACCGTTTCACTAAAATAATCTCTTGCATAAGTTTGAAAATGTTTGCCTGATTTAATGGTTGCTTGATCATTCATTTTATGCATCATTTCATGTAATATTTCAAATAAATCATTTGGGCTTTCATCATAAGCAATATAAACTTTTCCATCAATAATGTTTACATGGCTATCATTAGTAGATATTTCACCTGAATTTTTTTTTGTTTTTAACTCTTCTCTTGGTATAAATGTAACAATAGGATTATTATTTGAATCAACACTATGCATTATATTATAAAATTCTAAAGCAAGATCATGATTAATTTTTGTTAAAAAATCATATACTATATTTATTGAATCATTTAATTTAATTTTTTTTGACCACCTTGTTTCACTAATATTTGGAGTTTCCTTAGCTAAAATTTCAGAAGCCATTTTCTCAATCTCAGGAATTGACTGCACATAAAAACTATTATTTTTAATATAATCTGATACTATTTTATCTAAAGCATTATAATCCATCATACTCACCCCATGTCCTAATTTCATTATCTTTTTTTAATTTTATTTAATCATAAATTATCTATTTCTGCCAATATAAATTTTGCGCAACTATCTATAAGAGTATCTAATTCATTTTTAGTAAACAATTTATACTCTAATGTTTTTTTATCTAATTTATTATTTTTATAAAAATCATTATTTAGAAAATTAATTCTTTCCGTAACATTTTCTTCTGTAAGAAAATTATCCTTTAACATATTTATATTCATTATTATTTTGTTTGAATTCTTAGGGATATATAATTCTTCATTATTAAGTAAATACTTACCATATAGTTCTAAATCATCATGCTTATACTTTCTTTTTAATCTTTGTTTATCTTCCACATCAACATCAATAATTGTTCCATTATTTAATTTAATTCCTATCGCATCTTTATTTTCATTTATAACTAAACAATTTGTACATATATAATCATTATAATAATTATCGGTTAATAGATGGCAATAATATCCTATTATTAGTGGATTATTCATTTTATCTTTATAATCTTTTATAAAAGCTTCAACATCTATCATGCTTTCATTACAATTAGGAAACTTTAAATTACCATAATAGTGAGATGTAAATCTACTTATTTTCGTATTATTATCAACATCAGGGATTAAATTACCATAATAAAATAAATCATTATCTAAATTAAGTTTTTTATTAACCTCTTTAGCTATTTTTAAATGTATAGGCCAGCTTGGCATTATAACCCCTCCTTTTTACCTAATTCTTCCATTAATTGCTGTTTCATCTAACTTATCTTGAGGTTTCATTCCATATCCTTCTATTTCTGTATTTAAAATTTGTTTTATAGCTTTTAATTCGTCGGAAATTTCTTTAACTCTATCTTCTTTAGTTTGCTCTTTTCTCTTATTTTTTTCTTCTCTTTCCTGTCTTCTTCTTTCGTTTAAATACGCTAAAACTTCAGGATTAAAACATTCATATTCATAATTAGGATCTTTATATTTACTTAAATCAAAATCTTTAAATCTATCTATGGTTATACTTCTATTACTTTCAAAGGAATTAATTCCCATACTAAAACCATCAAGTGATTTAGAAAAAGCACATAAACCATTAGGTAATGATAAATTATTATAATCATAATTTTCATATAAAATGCCATTCATAGAATCCAATAATTGCCATTTATTATTTAAATAAACTTCTAAAAAAATATGACCACGAAGTGAAGTATATGCGTTTGGTTTATCATCTTGCATATCTTTAATCCATTCATCCTTAGCTGCTTGAACATAAATTGTAGGAATTCCATTCATTCTTAAAATA
>CANQNL010000050.1 GCA_947625215.1 uncultured Bacilli bacterium
AAAGCTAATCAAAATGAAGCTACACCAAGCGGTGAATTACAAATTGTTGATGGAGAAACTCATAAAAATCCTGGACGTGTAGAAGCTCCACAAACACAAGTTGATAAAAACGGATTTGTAGTATTTTATGGAGAAGACGGTAAATCAGTAATCTGGACTCCAGATATGTTAAGTGCAGATCAATATAATATGCTTGTAGATAATTTAAATAAATCAGGATTGTTAGAGTCAGAAATTGATATAGTTAATAGTAGATTATTAAGAATAAATGAGGCTGATTTTGTTGATGGTAAAGCGTATTTAGACTTTAGTCAATATGGAATGGGTATAGTTGAGGTTCAAAAAGATGAAAATGGAAATTATATCTTTATTACCGAAGATGGTAAAAATATAACTGTAGCAAAGGGATATTTAACCCATACAAAGGATAATGATATGAATCCAGATGAATTAGCTGATGATGAGGTTTATAAGGCAAGACCAGAAGAGCCTGAACCAGAACCTGAACCAACACCAGAGCCTGAGCCCGAACCTGAGCCAGAGCCAACACCAGAACCTGAACCCGAACCTGAGCCAACGCCTGAAATAACTCCTGAACCAGAGATAGTACCAACACCAGAGCCAGCTCCAGAACCAGTACCAATGCCTGAACCTGAGCCTGAACAAGAAGTTGAATTGATTCCAACAATAGAACCAGAAATAATGCCAGAGCCAGTTCAAGAGCAAATTCCGGAACAAATACCGGAACAGACTCCAGAAATAGAACCAGCTCCAGTAGTTGAAGTTCCAACACTTGCGCAAACTGGTGATGATATTTCAGCTGAACTTGCTATATTAGCGGGAATAGCCGGATTATCAGGTGTAGGAATGGCTGAGGCATTAAGAAGAATGCGTAAAGATGAAGAAACAGTAAATGCTGTTACAAAAGCACCAAGACTTGCTAGAAGAACATAAAATGAATACTAAGGGGAAAAACAAAGTATTTTGGAGGGGAAAATAATATGGATTTAGAAAGTCAAACAAACATCGAAGAATTAAAAGAACAGCTTCACAGAATAGAATTATCAATAAATAAATTGATTGATGAACGAAACAAATCTATACAATTTATCTTTGATAATGCTTCTAAAAGCAGACGAAAAATTCAAGAAGATGTTAAAAATAATTTGGATAAAGTAGCAAATTTACAGAAAGATAAAATGAAACTTGAAAATGAATGGAAGAGAACCCTTATTCAAGTTTGCAAAGTTAGTGGTAAATATAGTTCAGTAGATGCAGTTGAAACTGAAAGATTAAATAATAATCTTGATGATTTAGTGGATGCTGTAATAAGAGTAAATAATGCAGCAATGGATATTCCTATAGTTGATAATGCTCCAGAGAGCTTAGGCGAGAACGAAACTTTATCACAGTTTATTGATTATGATAATTTAACTTGGAAACAAGCTATGGAATATACTAATGCAATTAAAGAAAAAGATGAAGGTGTTTTATATTCTTATCAGAAATTAGCTAAATTAGCTAAAGATAACTATCTTAAATTTTATCTAAATTTCTTAAAAGCTCATTCAGCAATATCTGATGTAACTATGGAAACTAAAACAGGTATCAAAGCTAAATTAAAATCATTACCTAAACTTGGGAAAGTAGCACTTACAATGTTTGGCTCTAAGGCCATTGCTTTAGGTAAAAGTTCAATCAATAAACTAAAAGAAAAATTTAAAACTATTTCAGCTGATGAGACACTTAAAATTAAATTAGGTGATAAAGAAATTGAAGTTAAAAATCCTGATGATTTAAAACAAAACATTAATGCTATTGAAGATGAAATTGATAAAGAATATACTGAACCACTAATTTCAGAAGATATCAATAATTTTGAAACTGAGCCAATAATTTCAGAAGATGTTGATACACTTGAACCTGATTCAATAACTTCAGAAGAAATAGATGCTATTGATAATGAAAAAGCTGAAGAAGAAATTGAAACTATTAAACCATTAAAATTTAATGAATTAGATAAGGAAAGTCAAGAAATCATTAGACAAAGACATATTAACGAATTTAATAAAAATAAAGATATAGATGATAGTTTAGTCGAAAAATATGATGGACAAATTGCTGAATTAGAAGCTGAACGTACAGGTTTAGTAACCGAAATTAATGCACTTTTAAATTCATCATCATCAGCATTTGGTCCTACTGAAGAAGAAACACAAAAATTGGATGAATTAAGGCAAAAAAGAACCGAAATCGATGAAAAAATCAAAGGAATACAAGAAAAAAGAGCTAATTTTGCCGAACATAAGCGTCAATCTGTTATTAATGAATATCGACAAGATGCTACAGAACGTAGAATGACTAAAGATACTCGTGATGAATTGAAACAAGAAATAAATCAAAAAGCTTCTTTAGCTGAAGCTGAAAAGCAAAAACAAGCTGAAGTGGCCGAAGCTAAAGATGTACTTTCTCACCTTAAAGTCGGTATAAGTAATTATGGTGGTAATGAATTAAATAACGCTGCACCACAATATTATAATATTAATGGTTTGACTGATGATGAAATATTAGATACTTATAATCAAATTAAAGCTTCTCCAGATATGGCTTCTAGATTAGCTGAAGCTAGCGAAGAGGCTAAAAAAGCTAAAGAAACTGCTGCATTTGAAACTAATGAGGTAGTAACTGAAGAACAAATATCTGAGCCAGTAAAAGAAGAACCAGAAGCTGAGGTTCCAAGCGCTGAAACTCAGAATGTTGAAACTGATAATGTTGAAACTCAGGAAGTTGAAACGCCAGAAGTAACATATGAAACACCATCAGTATTTGCAGAACCTGAAAAAGTTGAGGACACTACACCAACTGTCCAAAACCCTGAAACCCTTACTGATGAGCAGTTAAATCAAATAATTAACGATGCTGTTACTGAGACTATAGCTTATGATAATATGCAAGCTCAAGATAATACTTTAAGCCCAGAAATGAAACAACATTATGAAAGTGTTATGCAGTCATTTAGTAATGATCCAAATTCCTATGAATACCAAAATGCTCAAGCTGTATTAGATCAACAAGCTAAGGCTGATGCAGAAGCAGCAATTGAAAGTTTACATTCAAGAACAAGATAAATTTATAAAAGCTAGGAAATACCTAGCTTTTATTGACTTTTAATAGAAAAATATCTATAATTTTAATAGGTATAGGAGTGATATTATGCAAAAACCTAAAGGAACTTATGACATATATGGAGAAAAATCAAGACAACTATTATATCTTCAAAAATTGATTACTAGTTTGATGGAAAAATATAATTATAAATATATGCAAACTCCAATATTTGAATCAAGCGATTTATTCCACCGCGGAGTGGGGGAAACAACAGATATTGTTAGTAAAGAAACCTATGATTTTAAAGACCGTGGTAACCGCAATTTAACATTAAGACCTGAAGGAACAGCTGGAATTGTAAGAGCATTTATTGAAAATAAATTATATGTAGATGCCAGTCCATTAAAAGCTTGGTATTTTGGTTCAATGTTTAGATATGAAAGACCACAATCAGGGCGTAACCGTGAATTTAATCAATTTGGTGTTGAAACTTTTGGCTCTAGTGACCCAATGATTGATGCTGAAGTAATCAGTATAATTGTAAATTTATTTAAAATTTTGGGTTTAAAAGGGGTAAAAGTTAATATCAATACTTTAGGAGATGTTGAATCTAGGATGGCATATCGTGAGGCTCTACTTGAATATTTTAAACCATATTTAGATAATTTGTGTGAAGATTGTAAAAATAGATATGCGAAAAATCCTCTTCGAATTTTAGACTGTAAAATTGATGCGGATAGCGAAATATTAAAAAAAGCTCCTAAAATTGAAGATTATTTAAATGAAAATAGTAAAAAACATTTTACAAAAGTTAAAGAATATTTAGAATCAATGGGCATTGAGTACGTTGTTAATAGTAAATTAGTAAGAGGGTTAGATTATTATACACATACAGTATTTGAAGTAACTTCAGAAATTGAAAGTTTTGGCAGTAATAATGTTTTAGGTGCTGGTGGACGATATGATAATTTAGTAAAAACAATCGGTGGTCCAGATATACCAGGAGTTGGTTTTGCAATTGGAATCGAAAGACTTTTATTAGCTTTAGAAGCCGAAAATATTCAAATTACTGAAGAAGAAAATATTGATGTTTATATTTTTGCAATGTCTGGTGCTGAGAAAAAACCAATGATTTCTCTTGCCAATACCTTAAGATTAAATGGTTTTAACGTTGATATGGATTATTTTAATAGAAATATTAAAAACAATTTTAAACACGCTGATAAATTGAATGCTAAATATGTAATAATTATCGGAGAAGAAGAAATAAAAACCAAAACATTAACCGTAAAAGATAATGAAACCAAAGAAGAATATAAAGTTTCATTAGAAACAATCGTAGAATTTTTAGATGAAAAATTAGGTGATGAATAATGAAAGTAAATAATATCAATTTTAATAAAGATAATTTAGGTGAAATAGTCACTTTAAATGGCTGGGTTAGTAAAAAACGAGATTTAGGGGGTCTTGTTTTCATCGATTTAAGAGATAGAAGCGGAATTATTCAGTTAGTAATAAAACCAGAAAGCCAGGCTTATAAACTAGCTTTAGAACTTAAAAACGAATATGTTATTAAAGTAGAAGGCGAAATAAGTCTTCGCGAACACGCTAATAATAATTTAAAAACTGGCGATATTGAAGTTATAGTTTCTAATATTGAAGTGTTAAACGAAGCTAAAGAACTTCCATTTGATTTAAATAAAGTAACGGCATTAGAGGATACTAGATTAAAATATCGTTATTTAGATTTAAGACGTGATGAACTTAAAGAAAAAATAATAATGAAACATTTAATAATGCAAAGTACTAGAGAATATTTAAATAAAAATGATTTTTTAGAAATAGAAACACCTATTTTATGTAAATCAACTCCAGAAGGAGCAAGAGACTATCTTGTACCATCAAGAGTAAACAAAGGAAGTTTTTATGCTCTTCCGCAGTCTCCACAGTTATTTAAACAAATTCTTATGATGTCTGGCTTTGAAAAGTATTACCAAATTGCTAGATGTTTCAGAGATGAAGATTTACGTGCTGATAGACAGCCAGAATTTACGCAGATTGACCTTGAAATGAGTTTTGTTTCAGAAAATGACATAATGGATTTAACCGAAGGTTTGCTTGCTAATATATTTAAAAATACAAAAAATTTAGAAATAAAGCGTCCTTTTATAAGAATGACTTATAAAGAAGCAATGGATACTTATGGCAGTGATAAACCAGATACAAGATTTGAACTTAAAATAAATGACATCACTGAAGGCTTTAAAAATACTGATTTTACGGTTTTTAAAGACGTAATTAGTAATAAAGGGATAATTAACTGTTTAGTAGTAAAAAATAAGGCTGAAACTTATTCTAGAAAAGATATTGATAAATTAACTGAGCTTGTAAAAATATATAAGGCAAATGCACTTTCGTTCTTAAAATATAATGGACAATTTACTGGTAGTATTGCTAAATTTATCGATGATAATACAAGTAAATATTTAAAAGAAAAATTAAACTTAGAAGATAATGATTTAATCTTAATTGTTGCAGGTGATTATAAAATTGTTAAAACTTCACTAGGGGCTTTAAGACTAAAATTAGGAAAAGATTTAGATTTAATTAGTAATGATAAATTTAATTTCCTATGGATTACTGATTTTCCAATGTTTGAATATAGTGAAGAAGAACAAAGATATATTTCGTGTCACCACCCATTTACGCACCCTAAAGATATAAATAATATAGAAGATAAAGAAAATGCTTTAGCGCGTGCTTATGATATCGTTTTAAATGGCTACGAAATAGGTGGCGGAAGCATTAGAATTCATAGACCAGAAATTCAGGAAAAAGTATTAAAAGCCTTAGGATTTAGTAAGCAAGAGGCTTATGATAAATTTGGGTTCTTGTTAGAAGCATTAACCTTAGGCGCACCACCACACGGTGGATTAGCTTTAGGACTTGAAAGACTTACAATGATTATATGTGGAACTGATAATATTCGAGATGTTATTGCCTTTCCTAAGACAGCTAGTGCTTCTTGTTTAATGACTGATGCTCCAAATAAAGTATCTACAAAACAATTAGATGAATTACATATTCATTTAAAATAAAGAAAAAACCAATATTAATTTTCTTTTTTAGGAGAAATTATGGAAAGATATCGCGAGATAGAAAAAAGCATTATTAAAAAATTTCGAAAACCAATTTGGAGTAAATTTATCAAAGCAATTAAAAACTATGAATTAGTAAGTCCTGGCGATAAAATTGCTGTATGTATAAGTGGTGGGAAAGATTCATTTTTACTGGCTAAATGTTTAGAAGAATTACAAAGACACGGGGTTATAAAATTTTCTTTAGAATTTATTGTGATGAATCCAGGGTATCAAGAAGAAAATTTAACTCGCATCAAAGAAAATTTAAAATTGTTAAATATAAATGCCCATATTTTTGATACTCCGATTTTTAAAGTGGCTGATAGTAGTGAATCTCCTTGTTATTTATGCGCAAAAATGCGAAGAGGGTACTTATATGATTATGCTCAAAAATTAGGTTGTAATAAAATTGCCTTAGGTCATCATATGGATGATGTAGTAGAAACCATCTTACTTAACTTAATTTATAATGGATCGTATTCTAGTATGATGCCTAAATTAAAAAGCGATAATTTTAAAGGAATGGAACTGATAAGACCACTATATTTGGTAAGGGAAGATAGTATTATCGAATTTGCTAAATACCATAATTTAAAGTTCATTGACTGTGCGTGTAATGTAACTAAAAAAAGTAGTGGGAAAAGAGTTTTAATGAAAAAACTAATTAAAGAACTTGAAAAATATAATAAAGATGCTTTTAAAAGTATTTTTACATCATCATCCAATATAAATCTTAATACAATTATTTCCTATAAAATAGGCAATGAAAAGCATATTTTTTTAGATAAATATTAAACTAAATGGAGGCTTAAATATGATTAAAATGGTTTCAGCGATATCTAATATTAAACTAAAAAAAAGATTATATTATTTAAATAAATTTTTACTTAAACAAAATGAAAAAGTTGCATATGCCTATAAAAGTTTAAAAAAAGACGATATTTTCGCATTTAATTTTGATATTTGTTTTTATAGTGCCAGTGCTATTAAATTTTTAGTTTGCTTATTAATTTATGAAAGAGCTGAAAATGATAATACACTATTAGATCAAAAAATAACTTTGTCTCAAGATGACTTTAAAGAAGGATCTGGAACGTTAAAAAATAACAAAAATGTTAGAGAATATACCATAAGAGAATTAATATATTATACCCTTAAAGAAAGTGATAATACAGCTTATATAAAATTAGTCCAATTTGTCACTAAGGAGAAACTAAAAGAATACGGTTTATCTTTAGGAGCCACCCATACTTTAGAAGGAAAAGACTCTTTTGGAATAGTGAATGCTAGTGATATGGTAATTTATTTAACTCATTTATATGATTATTTTCAAAAAAATACAAAGCTAAGTAATGAACTTAAAAATAATATGATTAATCCTACATATAAAATTGTTAGTGATAAAAATATTGATAATAAAATTTTTGCTAGGAAATATGGAAGTTTTGGAATAGCTTTTCACGAAGTGGGAATTGTGTATGCTGAAAATCCTTATATATTAGTTATTTTAACGCAAAAAAATGAACTATCTAATAAGACAAAATATGTGAATAAAGTGGCTAAAAAAATTAACAAAATACATAAATTAATAAACAAGAAAAGGTGATATAATGATTAAAATTGGAATTTTACCTTCAATGCAAGTAGATAAAGAAAATAACCCTTATAATGATATACATTTATTTTCTAATATAATAATCAATCGTATTTATGATGCAATGGCAATGCCTGTTGGAATTTTATTAAATGATGGAAAGCTTGAAGAAGAAACTTTAAAAATGTGTGATGCTTTTATAATTGGTGGTGGTAAAAAAATAGAACCTTATTTTTTAGAAGTCATAAATTATGCGATTAAAAACAATAAACCACTTCTTGGAATTTGTTTAGGAATGCAAGCCATAGGTCTTTATTCTTATTTAGAAAGCTTAAATCCCAAAAATTTGTCATATGAAAGTTTATTATCAAGTTATAAAACCATTAAGCAAAATAATGAACAGTTTTTAATTCCTGTAGATAATCATTACAATGAGAAAATAACTAAAACTAATTATCATAAAAATAAACATAGGATAAAAGTAAAAAACAATTCTAAATTATATTCAATATATCAAACAAAAGAAATGGATGTAGTAAGTATGCATAGATACGCTGTAAATAAAATTGGGAAGAATGTTTTGATTAATTCTACTTGTGGTAATATTATTGAAGGATTAGAATATAAAGATGAAAACCTATTTATTTTAGGTATTCAGTGGCATCCAGAATTAGAGGGTGAACATAATATATTATTTGAAACTTTAGTAAAAGAAGCTAAGAAAAGAATAAAAATGTAAAGTTTTAAGACAACTAGTGATATTTAAAAGAAAATATGTTATAATCCTGAATTTGACAGTTTGAAAAGATAAAAAACTCCCAAGCCTTTATATTTCAAAGGCAAGAGAGTTTTTTTAATACTTGA
>CANQNL010000051.1 GCA_947625215.1 uncultured Bacilli bacterium
CCAACTTTACGGATAATGTGTTCATCTTTATAACGAATACCTTTTCCTTTGTATGGTTCTGGTTTTCTGATTTTTCTTACATTAGCGGCAAATTCGCCAACTAATCTTTTATCAATACCTTTTATTTTAAGTTCAGTATTGCTTGGACTTTCTATTGTAATGCCCTCAGGTACTTCGACATTTACTGGATGAGAAAATCCAGCAGAAACTACTAAGTCTTTCCCTTTAATAGCAAAACGGTATCCAACACCTACTGATTCTAATTCTTTTTCAAATCCTTTTGTCACACCAATAATCATATTATTGATATTAGCATTAGCTGTTCCGTGGAAATTTTTGTATTCATCGCTTTTTCTTTCGACTTTTACTTCATTTCCTTCTACTTTTACAGTAATATTTTCATTAATTTCAGTAGAAAGTTCACCTTTTGGACCTTTAACTGTAATAATATTACCATCAGTAGTAACTGTGACACCTTCAGGTATTACAAGTATTCTATTTCCAATTCTACTCATAAGTTTTCCTCACTTTCTACCAAACATAGGCTAATACTTCGCCACCTAGTCCTTTAGCTTTGGCATTTTTACCAGTCATAATTCCTTTAGAAGTTGACATAATAGCAATACCTAAGCCATTTAAAACTTGTGGTACTTCATCAGCTTTTGCATAAACACGTAAACCTGGTTTACTTATTCTTTTAAGCCCAGTAATTACACGTTCTTTTTTATTTCCATATTTAAGATTTAAAATAATATTATCTTGAACATCACCTTTAGCAATTTTATAATCACTAATGTAACCTTCTTCTTTTAAAATTCTAGCAATTTCTTTTTTGATTTTTGAAGCGGGTACTGTAGCTTCTGTATATCGCATTTGATTTGCATTACGAATTCTTGTAAGCATATCTGCGATTGGATCTGTTACCATTTATATCCTCCCTTCATTATTCCAGATTACCAACTAGATTTAGTTACTCCTGGTATCTGTCCTTTATAAGCTAACTCTCTAAAGCAAATACGGCATATTCCATATTTTTTAAGTACTGAATGTGGTCTTCCACAAATACTACAACGTGTATAAGCACGTACTTTATACTTAGGCTTTCTGTTAGCTTTTACAATCATACTTTTTCTAGCCATATTTTCCTCCTAATTTGTTATTTTCTAAATGGCATACCGAAACCTTTTAGTAAATCTAATGCCTCTTCATTAGTTTTAGCAGTTGTAACAAATACGATATCCATTCCGCGTACTTTGACAACGTTATCATAATCTATTTCTGAGAAAATTAGTTGTTCAGTAAGTCCTAGAGTATAGTTACCTCTTCCATCAAATGATTTTGGATTAATTCCTCTAAAGTCTCTTACTCTTGGTAATGTAATACTAATTAATTTATCTAAAAAGTTATACATATTTGCGCCTCTTAAAGTTACTTTACAACCAATAGCGTGACCTTCACGAACTTTAAATCCGGCAATAGCTTTTTTAGCTTTAGTAATTATTGGCTTTTGACCAGTAATTGCTTTTAAGTCTTCTACCGCAGCTTCTAAAAATTTTGAATTGCTTGTAGCATCACCGACACCCATATTTACAACAATTTTATCTAATTTAGGTAATTCCATTACACTTTTATAACCATATTTTTCTCTTAAACTAGGTACGATTTCTTTACTATATTTTTCTTGTAGGCGGTTCATTTAATGCCCTCCTTTCAGTTAGTCAAATTTATCTAATTTTTTTAATTATTGGCCCTTTTTCATTAGAACCATATAAAATTTGATTAATTGGATCACTATGTTCATCATAAATCATATCCATAATTACCTTTTCTTTTTCTTGGGTATTTTGTTTAAATTCTTGCAATGTAATACCAGAAAGTAATTTACCTTCGGTCCACAATTTTTCTTCAAATTGTTTTATCTCTTCATCAGACATCTTACGAAGGTCTGAAATCAAATCAATAATTTCTTCCCATACCCTAATGATAAGGGCTTTTTCAAAAGCACTTAATTTATGATTATTATGTAGTATCTTATTTTCTAAAATGATTTTTTTACTTCTTAAAATCATTTCAATTTCAAGTTCTCTAATTTTTTGTTCTTGATCTTTAACTTTATTCCATAATTCTTTGTTTTGTTCATACTGATTATCAAAATCAGAACAAATATTTAGTGCTTCTTTTATATTTGCTTTCTTTTTTTTAAGCCAATCTTTAATATCCATAATGACTCCTATAATTAATCGAGTTTTTCATTAGATTTTCTTGACACTCTTATTTTTTTGCCATCTTTATTAGTAGTGTGTCCTATTCTTGTCCCTTTTTTGCTTTTTGGATCAATTATCATTACGTTTGAAACGTGAAGTGGTCTTTCAATTTCGATAATTTGTCCAGATTCTCCACCGTTTGGTTTAATATGCTTATGGGCGATATTAACACCTTCAACGATGACTTTATCATCAGCTTTAAGGGTTTTTATAATTTTGCCTTCTTTGCCTTTATCTTTACCAGCAATGACAACTACTTTATCTCCTTGTTTTAATTTCATATTATTCCTCCAAACGATTATAACACTTCTTTAGCAAGTGATACTATTTTCATAAAATCTTTGTCGCGAAGTTCTCTTGCGACTGGTCCAAATACACGAGTTCCAACAGGTGTTTTATCTTCTTTAATGATAATGCATGCATTGTCATCAAATTTAATATAAGACCCATCGTTTCTTCTTAGACCTTGTTTTGTTCTAACGATAACTGCTTTTACTACTTTTCCTTTAGCTATAGTTCCGTTAGGTGTTGCTTTTTTAACAGTTGCAACTACTATATCTCCAATATTTCCAGTTTTAACTTTGCTGCCACCTAATACTCCAATTACTAATACCTCGCGAGCACCAGAGTTGTCAGCTACTTTTAAACGGCTTTCCGCTTGAATCATATTATTCCTCCTCTATTTTCGAGTTATAAAATAACTGCTTTTTCTACTATTTCTACTAAACGGAAATGTTTAGTTTTTGATAGTGGTCTAGTCTCAGCGATTCTTACTGTATCTCCAACAGCTGCTTCATTTTTTTCATCGTGAACAGCATATTTTTTAGAGTATTTTGCTCTTTTTCCATAAAGTTTGTCTTTTGTGTAAGTTTCTACTAATACGGTAATAGTTTTATTATTACCAGCGCTCGTTACTTTTCCAACTAATTCTTGTCTTCTTTTTTCCATAATATCCTCCTTAGTCTTGTAATTCACGTTCACGTAAAATTGTTTTCATACGTGCAACGGCCTTTCTAAGTTCGCCAACTCTAGCAGGTTTTTCAAGACTACCAGTGGCTTTACTGAAACGTAAATTAAATAATTCTTCTTTGCACTCAGCGATTTTTTTCTTTAATTCAGCATCGCTTAGTTCTCTTAATTCTTTAGTTTTCATTTAATTCACCACTTTCTTTTGTAACGAACTTACACTTAATTGGAAGTTTGTGCATAGCTAAACGTAATGCTTCTCTAGCTACTTCTTCACTAACTCCAGCTATTTCGAACATAACTTTACCTTTTTTAACGACAGCAACCCATTCTTCTGGATTTCCTTTACCTTTACCTTGACGAGTTTCAAGTGGTTTTTTTGTTAATGATAAGTGTGGGAAAATATTAATCCATACTTTACCACCACGTTTCATATAACGTGTCATAGCTACACGGGCAGCTTCGATTTGTCTTTGTGTAATCCAAGCCCCTTCTAGAGCCATTAAACCATATTCTCCAAAATTAACTTTAGTATTTCCTTTAGCATTTCCTTCATATTTTAAACGATGTGGGCGACGATATTTAGTTCTCTTTGGTATGACTGCCATCTTTTTCGCCTCCCTTATTTTTCTTTTCAGGAAGGATTTCCCCTTTATAAATCCATACTTTTACACCAATCTTACCATAAGTAGTATTAGCTTCTTTTTGAGCATAATCAATATCTGCTCTTAAAGTATGTAGTGGGATAGTTCCTTCAGTATATCCCTCGCTTCTAGCGATTTCTACACCGTTTAATCTTCCAGATACTAAAGTTTTAATTCCTTTGGCTCCTGCTTGCATAACATTTCTTTTTGCTTTCTTTTGAGCAACTCTAAATGATACACGATTTTCAATTTGATGAGCAATGTTTTCAGCAACTAGTGCCGCTACCAAATTAGGGTTTTTAACTTCTTTGATTGAAATGTGAATATTTTCATTAACAACCTTTGAAAGCTCTTTTCTTAATTTTTCAATTTCATCTCCGCCGTGTCCAATTACCACACCAGGTTTAGCTGTATTAATGATAACTTCAGTTTTATCAGCGGTTCTTTCAATAAGAATACTTGAAACTGCTGCGCCAGATAATTTCTTTTCTAAAAATTTACGAATTTTATAGTCACTATTAAGGTTTTTTGCAAAATCTTTGCCTTCAGCATACCAATTTGATTCCCAACCTTTGTTGACTCCGATTCTAAGTCCAACTGGACTAACTTTTTGACCCATCAGTTTACCTCCTTTGCTTAATTTTTCTCACTTACAACTATTGTAATGTGACTTGTTCTTTTTAAGATAGGATCTGGTCTACCTTTAGCTCCAGCTCTACCTCTTTTCATTGTTCTACCTTCATTAATATACGCTTCTTTAACGTAAAGGTTTTCTTTTTTTAATTCTAAATTATTTTCAGCATTTGCAGTTGCTGACAATAAAACTTTGCGGATTAATCTTGAAGCTTCTGTGCTTAAATTTTCTAATATCGCATCAGCTTCAGCTACACTTTTGCCACGAATTAAATCGATGCTTAGGCGCGCTTTCCTAGGAGCAATTCTTACACCTTTAGCAATTGCTTTAGCTTCCATTTATATCATCCTTTCCGGTTTATTTTTTTATTTTGTTGTCACCGTGTCCACCAAATTTGCGTGTTAAGGCAAATTCTCCTAATTTATGTCCAACCATATCTTCTGTTACATAAACAGGGATAAAATCTTTACCATTATGAACAGCAAATGTGTGTCCAATAAATTCAGGGAAAATTGTAGAACGGCGAGACCAAGTTTTAATTACTTCTTTTTTTCCAGATTCGTTTAATTCATTGACTCTTTTAATTAGTTTTTCAAAAACATAAGGGCCTTTTTTTAAACTTCTTGCCATCTATAAATCATCCTTTCTTATTTCTTGCGGCGACGAACAATTAATTTGTTTGACGCTTTTTTCTTATTACGTGTTTTAAGTCCAAGAGCTGGTTTACCCCAAGGAGTAACTGGTGATTTACGTCCAATAGGAGCGCCACCTTCACCACCACCGTGTGGGTGATCGTTAGGGTTCATAACTGAACCACGAACTGTTGGTCTTATACCCATATGTCTTTTTCTACCAGCTTTACCGATATTTACAAGTTCATAATCAGCATTACCAACTTCTCCAATAACCGCACGGCATACACTTAAAACTTTTCTAACTTCACCACTTGTTAAACGAAGTAATGTGTAGTTTCCTTCACGTCCTAAGATTTGTACACTAGCCCCGGCACTTCTTGCCATTTGGCCACCTTTTCCAGGTTTTAATTCAATATTATGAACTAAAGTACCTTCAGGTATATCTTTTAATTGTAAGCAGTTACCAACTTTAATGTCAGCTTTTTCTCCACTTTCAATTTTCATTCCTACTTTTAAATCCTTTGGAGCGATAATATATCTTTTTTCTCCATCGGCATAATTAATTAAAGCAATGTTAGCACTTCTATTTGGATCGTATTCAATTGAAGCTACAGTTCCAACAATTCCATCTTTATCTCTTTTGAAATCGATGATACGGTATTGTCTTTTAGCTCCGCCACCGTGATGTCTTACTGTAATCTTGCCTTGATTATTACGACCACCTGATTTTTTTATTGTAACTACTAATGATTTTTCAGGAGTACTTTTAGTAATGTCTTCATTAACTAAAGTTGTCATTCCACGTCTACCATTAGTTGTTGGTTTATATGATTTGATTGCCATATATTCCCTCCTTAAATCTAGTTAAGTTCAATTGAACTTCCTTCTTTTAATTTAACAATTGCTTTTTTAACTCTATTTGTTTTTCCTGCATAACGTCCTACTCTTTTCTTTTTAGGTTTAACGTTTACAGTATTAACACTTTCAACTTGAACGTCGAATATTTTTTCGACAGCTTGTTTGATTTGTGTTTTATTTGCTTTAGTATCAACACTAAATGTGATGACATTTTGTTTTGCTAAATCAGAAGATTTTTCTGTGACGATTGGAGCTTTTATAACGTCTCTGTAATCCATTATGCAAGCACCTCCTCTATAGCTTTAACCGCATCTTCGGTAATTACTAAATTATCTGAAGCGATTACATCTAATGTACTGATTTCATTTGACCCTAGTAAAACCACATTTGGAATATTACGGGTACTTAAAATAATATTATCAGTAAGTTCTTTTACAACAATTAAAATGTTTTTTTCAGCTTTAATATTTTTTAAAATATTAAGCATATCTTTTGTTTTATTTGAGTCTACATTTAAATTATCTAAGATGATAAGTTCTTTATCTTTTACTTTATAAGATAATGCAGATTTAAGAGCTAATACTCTTTCTTTTCTGTTCATCTTTTTACTATAGCTTCTTGGATGTGGTCCGAATACAACTCCGCCACCAGTCCATTGTGGAGCTCTAGTACTTCCTTGACGTGCGTGTCCAGTTTCTTTTTGTCTCCAAGGTTTTCTTCCACCACCACTTACATCACTACGTGTTTTAGTACTGTGGGTACCTTGTCTTACAGAATTTCTTGCTAATGTAATTGCATCATATAGTACTGCATCATTTGGAGTAATTCCCCATACGTTATCATTTAAAGTAATATCTTTTACTTTTTCACCCTTAATATTTATTACAGATTGTTTTGCCATTTTTTACCTCCTACTTTTCTTCCTCAGTAGTTTCAGTATTCTCTGGTGTTTCTTTAGTTTCTTCAGTAGTAGTTTCGGCTACTTCTTCAGTAATTTCTTCATTTGCTGTTTCAGTTTCTTCAACTTTAGTTTCTACTTCTTCTTTAGTCCAAGAAACTAATTCAGGTCTTTCATTTATTTTATTAGGGTTTTTAACTGCACTTTTAATGATAACTAGTCCTTTTTTAGGACCTGGAATATTTCCTTTAACCAAAATTACATTATTTTCAGTATCAACAGCAACAATTTCTAAGTTTTGAATTGTTACCGTGAGCATTCCCATATGACCTGGTAATTTTTTACCTTTGAATACACGCATTGGTCTCATTGTTCCCATTGAACCTGGTCTTCTATGATAATGTGAACCGTGTCCCATAGGTCCTCTATGTTGACCGTGTCTTTTAATAACACCTTGGAACCCTTTACCTTTAGTAGTTCCTGTTACATCTACAACCTCGCCTCTAGTAAAGATATCAGCTGTGATTTCTTGTCCTAAAGTGTAGGCTTCAACATCAACATCTCTAATTTCTTTAAAGAAGCGCTTAGGTGCAGTGTTTGCTTTATTGGTATGACCAATAGAAGCTTTTGTCGCTAACTTTTCTCTTTTAGTATCAAAACCAAGTTGGATAGCATCATAACCATCAGTAGCTTTTGTCTTAATTTGAGTAACAACATTTGGTGTTACTTCAACAACGGTTACTGGAGTTAATTTTCCATCTTGATCGAATACTTCAGTCATTCCGATTTTACGACCTAAGATTCCTTTCATTTTTCATTCCTCCTATAATTTAATTTGAATATCAACACCGCTTGGGATATCTAGATGTGACAACGCATCTACAGTCTCCTTGCTTGGATTATTGATATCAATAAGTCTTTTGTGTGTTCTTTTTTCGAATTGTTCACGTGAATCTTTGTCTTTGTGAACAGCTCTTAAAATTGTTATTTTTTCAACTTCGGTTGGTAGTGGAATTGGTCCACTTACTTCTCCGCCTGTTCTTTTTACAGTCTCAATGATTTTTGCACAAGCTTTATCTAAGCTTTTGTGTTCAAATGCCTTAAGTCTGATACGAACTTTAGTCTTAGACATATTGTATCCTCCTTTCGCCTATATCTTAGTATAGACTTGCTCCGTGTAAAAACCCGAGTTTACTATTAAAATTATTAACAACTTAACCTAGCGTCTCGGCAACCTCACACATCATAGCAGCCACACATTCAAAATTATACATAAATATCCTATGAAAATCAAGGGATTTTAGAACTTTTTTTGCTTTTTTACAATTTTTTTGTAACTATTCAGACTAAAATTCATTAGAAAAGAGAGCTATGGTAAATGAAATAGCTCTTTATTATTGAAATAACAA
>CANQNL010000052.1 GCA_947625215.1 uncultured Bacilli bacterium
CCCCCCCCCAAGGTTTTTGGCAAGTATTTTTCGGATATTTTAATGGAGAAAAAAAATTAATGAAAATATTTTTATAATTCATTAACTTTTTTATCATAATAATTTTCTGGGTTAACATAACTATCATTTACTTTTATTTCAAATACAAAATGATTACCTAAATCTTTATTTATATTTGAAGTTCCACTTTTACCAATAATATCACCTTGCGTTACTTTATCATTAGCTTTTACTTTAACATCAGTTAATGTCTGATAAACAGTCACAACTTTATCGTTAGCTTTGATTTCTACAATAGTTCCCATAATCTTATCTTCTTTAACACTAGTAACAGTACCATTAGTAGCGCTTACAACATCAAATGTTGAGTCAATGCCACCATATGCAATACCATTATTTTGAATATATGTTTGATCATAATTTATGATTGCTTTTTCTTGTTCAGATTCAGTACCTTTATAATCATAGAAATTTTTAACGATTTTAACGGCATCATTAATATATGGTCTCATAATAACTGAATCAGTATTAACAACGGGCATATCATCACTACCAAATAATCTTGAAACATATTGTAAGTCTTCATCCTCAGTTGGTGATGAAGCAATTTGACTATTTGAGAAATCGGCATAATAAAGTAAGCATAATACTACAGCAAATAAACCGGTATACATCCCATAAAGTACTGGTTTTTTAAGTCTTCTTGTTTTCATAATTTCACCTCTATTAACATTTTGAACATAAAAAGGTAAAATTATACTAAATTTTTTTAATTTCTGTTCCCTGATAATAATGTTTTAAAATTTTATCATATGTATAACCTTCCTTTGCCATACCAAGTGCACCATACTGACTCATTCCAACACCGTGACCATAACCTTTTGTCATAAAGGTTATATTATTACCATCTAAATTAATATCAAAATAGTTTGATCTTAGTTTCAATTTTGTAGCAAAATCTCTTCCTTTAAATTCTACATTATTAATTTTTATGGTTTTAACTCTTCCTGTACTTGTTTTTTCTAAAATCTCATAGGTTAATTTTTCATTATAAGGTAGCCCTAGATTTTTATAAAAATCGGTTAAATTAAATGTACTAGTATCTTCAAATACTGGTGATTCTTTATCCCAAGTACTTGAAACACTTCTTAAATAAGGTACTTTTGATGAAAATACTTCCTCACTATTTTCCGTAACACCAATACTAGTTGAAAAAAATAAAGCTTCAACTATATCGTTATTATAAGTTAAATACTCACCCCTAGTTTCTGTTACCGCTTTTTTTATTTTATTTATTTTACTTACATAATCTTCTTGCCATTTTTCTTTAAGTTGATCATCAGTCATATAAACTTGATTAGTAGTAGTATTTACAACATCATAATCGTTATCTTTATTTTTTAAAGCCTGAACTAAAGCATAGCTTCTAGCAGCAACCGCCTGAGCTTTTAAAGCTTCTAAATCAAATTCAGCAGGCATCTCACCCGCTAAAACACCTTTTATATATTCTTCAAAAGGAACTTCATAAACACTATTTTTACTAACATCTTTTACTCTTATTACTCTATTTGAAACATAATGGAATTTAATTTCATCAGTTTTAATTAATAAATTTACCATAAAAAAAGGAATAAATACAACTAGCATTGTAATTAAGAGTATTTTTTTCATAAGTAATCCTTTCTATATAACATTTGTATAAGCAAAAAAATCATACAAGAAATTTACTACTAAATATGATAGTGAAACACTTATCATTAAATATAATACTCTAGATGCGTAATATTTATTCTTTTTAAATACATTTGTAATATTTATACTATCTAAGGCCCAAATTGCGACAAAAGTAAAAATTATATATAAAATTGATTTTAATAACATTTTTATCCTTTACTATTTAACATATCTATTCTTTTTTGATGTCTATCCATTCCTGAAAATGGAGTCTTTAAATAAACATCAACTATGTCTTTAGCCCTAAATACAGGAGTATCTGCAGCTAAGGCAATTATATTAGCATCATTATCGTGCCTTGTATACTTAACCTCTTTTGTATTATTTACCTTAGCGCATCTTACGCCTTTTATTTTGTTACAAGCAATGCTTATTCCTATTCCGCTTCCACAAATAGCTATTCCCTTTTCTACTTCGTAATTAGCTACAGCTTCTCCTAGCTTAAATCCAAATTCTGGATAATCACAGCTAATAGGAGCATCACATCCATAATCAACAACAGTATATCCTTTTTTATTTAAATATTTTGTAAGTTTTTGTTTTAATTTATAACCTCGGTGATCTGAAGCAATTCCAATTTTTTTTGATTCGGGAACATCAACATCCGTTATTGTTTTTTCCTGAAAATCATTTTTAACAATATCTATTAGGCCTGAATCTTCTACTAGTTCTTCTGAAATACTTTCTGGAAGTTCTTCTAATTCTTTAGTTTTTCCTTTAAAGTTTTCAAGCTCTTCTAATTCAGCAGTTGAATTAAATTTCTCTTCTTCGTTTGAGATATCTTTTTCAATAACAGTTTCGCCTTTGAATTCCGGATTTTCATAAATAGTTTCTTCTTTATCTTCTTTTTTTTCTATAGGCTCATCCTCTGATAAAAAATCAACCATTTCATCTTCAAAACTTTTCTTTTCTACCTTTTCTTTTTTTATCTTTTCAATATCAATATCTTCTATATTAATACTTTCGGTTTTATCAAAGCTTTTCATTTAATGCCTCCTTTACTCTACATAATTATAACACTATTTATTTAATTAGGTCAAAAAAAATAACAGAATAATCTGTTATTTTACAAAAGGTAATAAAGCCATAAATCTAGCTTTTTTAACTTCATTTGCAATATGTCTTTGATGCTTTGAGCAAGCACCAGTAATTCTTCTAGGTAAAATTTTACCTTTATCAGCACTTACATATTTTTTTACAATTTCAGGATCTTTATAATCTACTGATTTGCCAGCACACATTTGACATATTTTTTTCTTTTTTCTATAAAATTCTGCCATTTATATTTCCTCCTTTTAATCTAAGAAATTATCGTCAATAGCAACGTTATCACCAAAATCGGCAAAAGGATCATCTTCAACATTTACATCATTTGAAGGTTCAGGTTCTGGAGCATTTTCAAAATCATATGGAGTTGCATTAGCACCTCTAGCTTCTGACTGTTTTTTACTCTCTAAAAATTGTACAGAATCAGCTACGACATCTGTAGTATATCTTTTTGTGCCATCCTGAGCTGTATAATTTCCTGTTTGAATTCTTCCTTCAATTGATACTTGACTTCCCTTATCTAAGTAATTAGCAACATTTTCAGCTTGTCTTCTCCAAATAATGATACTAATAAAGTCAGTTCCTCTTTCGCCTTGGGCATTACTAAAAGTTCTATTTACAGCCAATGTAAAACGGGCATATGGAACATTAGAACTTGTATATCTTAATTCTGGCTTTGCGGTTAATCTACCAACTAAACAAACTCTATTCATAATAGTACCTCTCTTTTAATCTTCTTTTTTTGTAATTAAGTGACGAACTATGTCTTTACTAATTAAAGCTAAACGATCAAATTCTTTAATTGCTTTATCATCTTTAGCTTCAATATCATAGACATAGTAGAATCCGCTTTTAAAATCTTTGATTTCATAAGCTAGTTCTCTTTGTCCCATATCAGTTTCGTTAGTTATTTTTGCACCATTAGTAGTTAAAACTTTACCAAAGTCTTTGATAACTTTTTTAACTTCTTCTTCACTTAATGTTGGTCTAACGATAAACATAATTTCATAGTTTCTCATTATAACACCTCCTTATGGTCTATTTGGCTTCCGAAGAAGCAAGGAGTAAATCGCTTACTCGCTATAGATTATAACAAATATTTTAACTTTTGTAAATAAAAAATGCCCTTTAAAATATATGATTTTGTCTAATTTATTATATTAAATTCTACTAAAAGTCTTATTATAAAATCTAAAAACATAAAACTGCCTAATAATATAGTAAAAAGCTTAGGTATTCTTTTAATATATTTATCTAAATGTGGTCTTACAAGATATATAAAAATAATGCTTAATATTCCCCATACTAAAGCCATTTCTAAACACATATATTTTCCAATATTAAATTTATAGTTACTATAATCCCAAAAAGAAAAACCAAAAATAATTTCAATTAAATAACCACCTAGACATTCTAATAAGGTTAAAATAACGGTAATCACTAAAAATACAATTATGGTTTCTTTTATTTTACTCATATGTAGATTTTTAAACAGTTTATCTGAAATAATTATAATTAATACTGAGGCGATGCCATAAATAGGCGTCCAAGGTCCATATAAAACTCCACTTTCTGGATGAACACTTACAAACAGTCCAAAAATCATTTCTAAAAAATAACCTAGTACTGAATAAACAAAAAAACAATTTAATAAATACATATTAATCACCATTATTAATATATACTTATAAATTGTTTTTAAACATTAAATACAAAAAGTTGCATATAAAGGAATGGATTTAATATTTCCTTCCATACCGAAATTTTTAGTTGATATTCTAATAGCATATGGTGGCTTATATTTTTCAATATATTTATTTAAACTTGTTGATTTAATATTGTCACTGGCTTTCACTTCTATAGGTATAATACCATCTTCAAGATCTAATAAAAAATCTATTTCAAATTGATTATTAGACCAATAATAGAAAGAATGATTATTTGCCATTAATGTTTCGGCAACATAGTTTTCAGCTAAGGCTCCTTTATACATAAAACTATCATCTAATAATATTTTATTATATGGAATTTCTAATATTGTTGTTAATAAACCGACATCATTTAAATAAAGTTTAAATGTGCCGATATTTGAGAAAGCTTTAAGTGGCGTTTCTATTTTGTTTACTTGTAAACTTTCAATCGCCATTTCACTTGCAAGTAACCATTCTATTGCTGATTCATAATCTCTTTTTCTAGCGTTTTTATCAAGTTTACTATATTGAAATTTTTTATTCTCTTTTGCTAGCTGAGATGGTATATTTTTATATACTCTTTCTATTTTTACAGTTTCAAAATAATTGATGGTATATTTTTTCATATCCGCAATATAGGAATTTATAATTGACGTTAAAATATTAGTATCATAGTCTAAGATACTTAGTTCATTTTGAATTAAATTTTCAACTGATTGAGGCATACCACCAGTACATAAATACAATCTATAATATTCTAATAGTTTTTGATGAATAGGTTCAGGCATTTTACTATTGTTGTAATAGCACTCTTTTATTTCATCAATGGCCATTTTATAATTGGCCGCCATTAAAAATTCTTCGAAATCCATAGGATACATATTAATTATTCTTACTTTGCCAACTGGAAATGATTTTCTAAAACGTTTTAATTTGACTCCTAATAAACTTCCTGCACAGATAATTTTATAAGGAAATGAGTTTTCACAAAAATATTTAAGGGACGAGATCATCGATTCAGACTCTTGTATTTCATCGATAAAAACAATAGTATCTTCTTTAATTTTTTTATTGATACTTAATTCTAATTTTTTTACTTTGTCTTCGGTCGAAATATTACTATCAAAAATTTCAATAATATCTAATCTATCAGCTAAATTAATGTAAATATAATCTGAAAAATTATTAGTACAAAATTCATTGATTATATAAGTCTTACCAATTTGTCTAGCACCAACTACCATTAATGGTGTAAGAATACTATTGTTTTTCCAATTTTCTAGTTGTTGGGTAAATTTTCTTTCCATTAAAATCACCTCTAATTAGATTATATAATATTTCCCTTTGTTTTTCAATAAGTTTCACGTTTTTTATGCTTTTTTGACACTTAGTTTCACGTTTTTTTGCATTTTTTTCTATTTAGTTTCACGTTTTTTACAAAAAAAACAATTTAATATATATACTAATTATTAATATATACTTATAAATTGTTTTTAAACATTAAATCTAAAATAACATATGTCGCCATCTTGCATTATATATTCTTTACCTTCAAGACGCATTCTTCCCGCTTCTTTAACTTTAAGCTCTGTTCCATATTTTTCTAAATCTTCATAACTCATTATTTCTGCTTTGATAAAACCTTTTTGAAAATCAGTATGGATAATTCCTGCGCATTCTGGGGCTTTCATACCTTTTTTAAATGTCCAAGCTCTTACTTCATCAGGCCCGGCTGTTAAAAAGGTTGAAAGTCCTAATAAGGAATATGACTGTTTAATTAATTTATCTAAGCCACTTTCTTCAATACCAAGTTCGGTTAAAAATTCCTTTTTTTCATTATCTTCAAGTTCAGAAAGTTCTTCTTCAATTTTAGCGCATATAACAGCTACTTTAGCGCCTTCTTTATCAGCAAATTCTTTGACAATTTTAACGTATTTATTTTCTTCATTTATTTCATCTTCACTGACATTGGCTACATAAATAATTGGTTTTATTGTAAGTAGGTTAAAGGCTTTTAAGATTTTACGTTCATCTTCAGTTAAATCCATAGATCTTACTGGTCTATCTTCTATTAAAGTGCTTTTTACTCTTTCTAGTAAACTAGCTTCAGCCATAGCTTCTTTATCATTTGATAATTTAGCTTTTTTCCCCATTTTGGCAAGTCTAGTTTCCACAATTTCTAAATCAGCTAATATTAGTTCTAAATCAATTATTTCAATATCTCTAATTGGGTCAACACTTCCAGTTACGTGAGTTACATTATCATCCTCAAAACATCTTACAACTTCACAAATGGCATCAACTTCCCGAATATGCGATAAAAATTTATTGCCTAAACCTTCTCCCTTTGAAGCTCCGGCAACTAGGCCAGCAATATCAGTAAATTCAAAAGTTGCGGGAATTGTCTTTTTAGGCTTATAAAGTTCGGTTAAAAACTCTACTCGTTTATCAGGAACTGTTACAATACCAACATTTGGTTCGATAGTCGCGAATGGATAATTAGCCGCTAATATTTTTTGTTTTGTAATTGCATTAAATAAAGTAGACTTGCCAACATTAGGAAGTCCTACTATTCCTGCTGTTAAACTCATTTAAATCACCTTTATGTATTATACTATAAATATACTTTTTTGAAAATATTTATTATAAAGAAAAATCTAGGTAACCTAGATTATTGTTTCTTTTCCACAGATATAATTTTATTGATAAAATTAGGATCAAATTTATCTTGAAATGGCTGCTGGCTATTTTCAAAACTTGGAGTAGCTGTTTTACTTTTTGAATTACTGTAAGTTTCAAAATATGTATAATCAAATTTAGCTCCCATTAAACATAAGAAATCTATATCAATATTATCGTAAGCATATATTGTATATTCACTTCTTACTGTTTCATTTTTATCCATTTCTACCATAGCAATTAAGGTACTATTATTATAAATACAGTAATAATAAGTACCACCATTTTTTATTGGATATAAATAATAGTTTTGCCCTTTCCAGTTAATAGCATCATAATAATCTAATTTTACAGTGGGAATTTTTCCTAATAATGTATATACATCTTCAAGGGCATATTGTCTAAGTCTACCAACTACTTGATTATTTTCGTAATAAACTTGTTCTGTAGAACTAAAAACGTTTTTACGTCCATTACCTAAATCTTTTTCAAAAATTCCTAAATTTTCAGTAAACCCTTGAGGGCATTTAATGGTTTCAGCTTGAATTATAAAGTTTCCTGCGCCTTTATACTCAGCTGTAAATTTATTAGCATTAAAAAACCCTGTTCCAGTTTTCATAATTTTTTTTATTTTAGAAGTTACAGTATAAGTAAATTCAGCATAAACAACATTTTTATAAATAAATTCATATTTAGCAGTTCCTTCAGCTTTAGTAAGTGGTGTTTTTATTTTTCCAAAACCTACTGTCTCACCATCACCGAGTGCCTGCGTTTGTTTAATCTTTATATACATATCTAGCCCTCCTTACCTTATAAATTATATCACGATAATAAAATCATAACAATTTTTTTTAGCAAAAAATGTAAAGAAAAGGACAGAAACTCAGGAATTTCTGCCTTTTAATTTATTTATTTCTTCTTTAGATAAAGATGTAGCTTTAGATATCATTTCAATATCTAAATTCATATCCAACATCCTTTTAGCTATCTCTAATGCTTTTTTATTGCTACCTTCTTGTAATCCTGTTTCTTTAGCCTCACTTACCAAGGTATTATGGAGTATCATCGCCTCTTCTTCTTGACTCATCATATTTGCAAATTCTTCATCTTTATTTAATTCTTTTATTTCTTTCTCAAATTTC
>CANQNL010000053.1 GCA_947625215.1 uncultured Bacilli bacterium
TACATTTTTCTCCTTACCTAGTTTACTCTATATACATTATACCCCCCCCCCCCAAGGTTTTTGGCAAGTATTTTCGGGGTTTTGTTACAAAAAAACTATTGAAATTTATCAATAGTTTAAATTTTAATATTATGTTTAGGAATACTGTCGTATATTTTTCTAAGCAAAGCTGTAGAACGTTTAATTTTATCTTCCATATCGTGGATTCTATCTTGAAGCTCTTTGTTTTGATTTTCTAATTTTTTATTTTTATCTTTTTCTTGTTTTAGTAATTTAGTATTTTCTAGATTTGTTTTCTTAAGTTCATAAGCATCTTCTTTTAATTTTTTAACTTGATCTTTTAATTTAGTGTTTTCTTTTTCACTAGAATGAAGAGCTTTTTTAGAACTTTCTAAATCTTCTTGGATAATATTATAATCATCAACAAAGCCATCTACTGCGGCACTAATATCATCGATAGACATATCACTAGAATAAGTTAATTCTACTTCTGGTGTTTCTTTATGATCTTCAATTTTTTCTTCAATATTTGGAATATCTTCCTTAATATCTTCATCATCAAACTGATAACTATCTTTGACAGTTTCTAGTTCTTCCATCGCATTAGATAGATTTTCGATTTCATCCAATAAACTTTCAGCCTCACTAGCTGATAAATTTAATTCTGGTGATTTAGGTAAATTAGTAGAATATTTTTCTTCTACTGGATCATTTACAAATCTATTTGCAGGCTTTCTGAATGTTTTTTCAACCTTTGGTTCTTCAGCTTTTTTAGGCATTTCTGCTTTTTTAGATTCTACTGGTTTTTCACTCATTGCTTCATCTAAATAAGCATCATAAATATTAAGCTCAGTGATTTTATTCATAATATCCTCAATGCTTACCGCATATGTTTCCATTAAATTACGAATATTTTTATCTTTAGAATAAGTTTCTAGAAATTCCTCATCATCTGGGATTAACACGTTTGCTCTAAATATTTGTTTTTCTTCTTTGCCTAATTCACCTGTACTAAATTCATCTTCCATAGATTCGATTATAGTTTCAATAAATTCCTCTTTTTCTTTAATCGCATCTTCTGGTCCTTCCATTTTAAAAGCTTCAAATAAAGGTTCATTTTCTTTTCTAATACGTTTAGCTAAATTTTTAATAGCTAAAAATCTTTCTTTTTCCAACATATTCCCACCTCTTTTTATTCTTTATTAATTATGCTCTTGAATCGTATTTACCATCTTTAGTTGATACAATTATAACATCGTTTTCATTTATAAATAATGGTACTTTTACTACTAAACCATTTTCAAGTTCAGCATCTTTAGTTGCATTTGTTGCTGTATTTCCTTTAACAGCTGGTTCAGTATTAGTTACTGTATATTCAATTTTTTCAGGTAATGTTAGTCCTAGAACATCGCCGTTATAAAATGAAATTTCAACAGTAATTCCTTCTTTTAAATATTTATAATCATCACCTAATGTGCTTTTATCAAGTTCAATTTGTTCATAAGTTTCCATATTCATAAAATTGTATTTATCTGAATTTTCATATAGAAACTGCATAGATACTTTTTCAATCATTGCTTTTTCAAATTTAATATTGGTATTAAAAGTACGTTCAACAGTTGACCCAGTTCTTAAATTTTTAAGTTTAATTCTTACAAAAGCAGGGCCTTTACCAGGTTTGACGTGTAAAAATTCCATTATCTGACATACACTACCATCAACAATAATTGTCATACCATTCTTAATATCATTAATATTAATCATAAAACCTCCTATTATTTTTTCTCCCTATGTAATGTAGTTTTATTACATTTTGGACAATGTTTTCTAATTTCTAAACGTTCTGGAGTGTTTCTTTTATTTTTTTCTTTACGATAATTTTCTTCTTTACAAACTGTACAAACAAGTGTGATATTTTCTCTTGCTTCTCCTTTTTTTGCCATAATATCCCTCCTTTTTTACATATCTAACAACATTATAACAAATTATTGATAATTTTGAAAGTATTTTTGCGAAATTGTACTAGCAATTCTCTTATTAATATTTGATTGATGGGTTGTTTTTCCATCAGGTCTTGAAACATCGGGTGAAATAATAACAAAACTAACGCGTGGATTATCATAAGGGGCATAAGCTGCAAAGGTTGTTGTAATCGTCTCTTTATCAACAACATTATCACCATCAGTATCAATAAAGCTTTGACTAGTACCCGTTTTTCCAGCTGGTTTATAAGCCATATTAATATAACCAGCGCCAGTTCCATATTTTAAAACGGCTTCAAAGCCTTGATGAACTCTATCCATATATTCTGGCTTAGTATCAACTTTACCTAGTTCTTTTGGCGCAACTTCGTTAGTAATCTTACCATCTACATATAATCCCTTATACAAAGTTGGTTTAATTCTCGTTCCACCAGTAGCAATCGTTCCAATATATTGAGTAAGTTGAATTGGCGTATATGTATCATACTGACCAATTGAAAAATCAAGTAATAATCCTGGAGTTGTATTTTTTCCTTTATAACCTAAACTTTCAATAGGAAGATCTATTTCGGTTTTAACACCTAAACCAAACTGCGCAAAAGTATCACGGTAAATATTAAAAGCATCTTTATCAATTACTAAAGGTTTATTATATTTGTAATTTGCTTTACCTACTTTCATTGCTGTATAAAACTGATAAGTATTTGAAGATTGGGCTAAAGCTGTAATATCATTTAACCTACCCAATTGTTTCCATGAACATTTTTCAGGAGTAGCAGCTATTTTTACGCACGTATCTTGCCTTACTTCACCTATTTTTAAAGCTCCTGTATTATAACCAACGATTTGGCTTGCGCCTTTTACAACAGATCCCATAACAACTGGTGAAGTTAAAATTCCTGGTGTATAATCATAGACTTTTTGCTCACCATTTTCTTCTTTAACTTGCTTACCTGCCATTGCTAAAATTTCGCCTGTATTTGGATTTGAAATTATAACAAATGAACGATTATAAAATTCCGTATTAGCTTCTGTTTTTGTTTTTAAAACTTCCTCAGTCAAAATACTTTCAACTTGTTTTTGAAGTTCAATATCAATTGATAAAACAATATCCTGACCCCTTGATCCTTCTTCTATTAATTTATATGAACCATCATCGGTAATTTGATATTTATTTCTAATTCCGTGAAGTAAATCTTCATACTGATATTCTAAATAACTAGTTCCCACTCTTTCATCTAGGCTATAACCTTTTTTTAAGTAATAATCTTTAAGTTCTGCAGGAACTCCAGATTTACTTGTTGAAACTGAACCAAAAATAGATTTAAAAGTGTCCCCATATGGATAGACACGTTGCCAGTCAAGTTTTGTATTAACGCCGTGAAGTTTACTGATGTTTTCACCAACTAAGGCATATTCTTCATCTGTAACATCTTTATTTTTGATAACCTTTTCTTCATAAGAATACCCTGTATTCATAAGAGTATAAATATAAGCTGCTTCTTTATCTAAATCGTTATAAATAGATAAATCATCATTAGTTACTCTTGCAATTTTTAATTTATAAATTTCATCACTAGTTAGCTTACGTTCATCAAGTTTTTTCCACTCTTCTTTGGTGATTTTTTTATCAGCTTCTTTTTTATGACTTTTAATCCAAAATTCTTTAAAATCATAGTCGTTTAATTTAGAATAATCAACTTCAATCATTGAAGCTAGTTTATAAGCAACTTTTTTTTCCGTTTTAAAATTAACATTTGATGGTTTTTGATAATAAATAACTTTTTCAGCTACATTATCAACTATTAATTTACCGTTTCTATCATACATTCTACCTCTAGGAGCACTTGGACCATCTACGGTCTTACTAGCTAAAGTTTCCATTTCCTTAGAGTAATATTCTCTATTTACTATTTGAACAAAAAATAATCCACCTATTAAAATAATTACCGCTACTACAATAATTCCAGTTAAAATATTATAACGTTTTTCTATTTCACCTTTAATGTCTTTATTTATTTTATAACCATAAGAATAATGAAGGGGTTTTTTCCTTTTAAATAGTGGTCCCTTAACTAAAGATTTGATTTTTTCTTCTTTTTTCTTTCTTCTTCGCATATAAGCACCTCTTTTAATAACCACTTACACAAAATTACATATATTTATATAAGGAGGTATATATGAATAATTTAATTGGTAGTTATGTCAGTAAATTAACCATAAATAATATAAACGATTTTGGTTTAAAAAACAATATTAATTTAAATAAAAAAGAATTAAATGTTCTTTTAGAATTAGTCAAAAGCCAATATAATGAAATTTTAAGTGGTAATGATGAAAATGCAAAAGACATATTAAAAAAACATTTAACATCTGAAAATTATGAAAAAGTAATCAATTTATATAATGAATATCGTAACAAGTATCAAGGTTATTTGAAATAATTACGAACATCATTGGCTAAATTAGGGTTAAATTTTTTAACTCTAATCATTTCAATTTCTTGTTTATATGGAGGATAGGTTCTATCTTTACCTCCTTCTTCCATAGATATATAAGGGGTTTCTAATATTTTAGGAATCCCTTTTAATTTATCGTGATAAATCACTTTAATTAATTTATCAAAGCCAATTTCACCAAAACCTAAGTTTTCGTGGCGATCTTTATGCGCTCCAACAGCGTTTTTACTATCATTAATGTGAATACATCCTAATTTTTCTAAACCGATAACAGCATCAAATTCTTCTAAAACTTTATCGAAATCACTTAAGTCATATCCTGCATCATTGATATGACAAGTATCTAAACATACCATTATTCTATTTTGATTTTTAATGCCATCTATTATTTCTTTAATTTCTTCAAAAGTAGTTCCTACTTCAGTACCTTTTCCAGCCATTGTCTCTAAGCATATAATTGGTCCTTCTTTTTCTTCCAAGACAATATTTAAGGCATTTATTATATTTTTTATTCCTGCATCACTGCCTAAACCAACGTGACTTCCTGGATGCAAAACAACTTTATTAATACCAAGCATTTCGGTTCTTTTCAATTCTTGTTTTAAAAAATTAATACTAAATTCTAACTTCTCTTCATCTTTATTATTAGCTAAATTGATAATATATGGAGCGTGAACAATAACATTTTTAATATCTATTCCGCTTTCTTCCATCGCCTTATGAGCTAAATGAGTAAGTTCCATATCAATACTACTTCTAATTGTATTTTGCGGAGCGCCAGTATAGAACATAAAGGTATTTGAGTTATAGCTTAAAGCCTCTTTAACACTACCTACTAATCCTTCAGTATTATTATAAGAAACGTGGCTTCCAATTATTAAATCTTCCATCTTTATCACCTACAAACATAATACCACATTTCTCAGTTTTATAAAAGATTACTCAGCTAAATCAGATAAAAATTTAAAACTTATATCAACTACTTTATTAACGCCTTTTTCCATTTTTTTAGACACATCTAAACCGAAGCCTGAAAGTTTATTTTGATAATTTTTTTGATTGGTCTTTAAATATTCTTTTAAATTAATATTTTTCCCTGCTTTTACATCGGCTTCAAATTTTTTTATCTGTTTTTGAGTTAAAGTTGCTTGCTTTCTATTTTCATATTCCACATAGCCCGCACTTTGTGAAATATATAGTACTATAAACGTTATAAAAAAAGTAAGTAAACAAAAACGGAATATTCTTTTTAAATGCTTACGCGGCATTTAAAAATTCTCCTATAATCGGGCTTATAAGTTCAATGGTATTTAAAACCTCATCAATTGTATTACTATCAGAGCCTATTTCAATTAAGGTAATTTTAGGATTTAAATCTTGGTTATATACACCATTACTTCCCGCACCACCTTTAATTAACACTCCTCTAGTAAGTTCTGGATATTTTTCTTTTATCATATTATTTAATTTATTTGTCATTTCTAGATTTTGTTCATAACTGTCATATTCATTTCCAATAACAAATACGATTTTAGCGCACGATTTATTATTAATAACAGTTGTTGATTTTTCTTTTGGTATACTATCTCTATGCAGATCAATAATTAATTTTAAATCAGGGTTTTCGTTTATAGTTTTGGAAATAAATTCACGACTAGCTAAATAACTTTTAGCGTGATTCATATTATTTAAATTCATATAATCAACTAAATTATCTTCTAAAACTATTGTATTTATATTTAATTTTTCTAATTTATCTTCTAATAAATAAGATGCCATCATCACTCCAGGCTTTATATTATATGCTTCTAAAGCTTTACCTTGATAACTTTCAGCTTGATGAGAGTTATAAATATATACAAGTGGACTAGTATCAAATGTAATTTGTTCATCTGGCTTTTTCGGATTAGTTACATACCCGGTATTGTCAGTTTTATTAGCTTTAAAATGAAATGTATTTTCTAAAATACTTACGGGTTTATTTATATCAAAAAGATATGAAAAAGCTTTACTTAATAAATTATTAGCTTTTTTTTCATAAAGAATATGGTAATTTGAATCGGCTAAAAGGCCTTTGATAAAATCTTCATTTGTATTAGCTAATTTTATATTCATAATTACATTATAAGAAACTTGATAACCTAAAAATACTAAAAAAGCATATACCAGTAATCTAAATTTAAATTTTCTTCTTTTAACTGTTTTTACTTTTTTCATATTTATCCTCCATTTTATTAACATTATATTCACTATAAAATAAATAAAATGTAGAAATAGTGTTTATAAGAAAAATAACAATAGCCAAGCTATTGTTATCGAATTATAATAGTCAATCTCTTTCTATAAATATTATTTACCTTAAAAAGAATACACCTATAATACTTTTTTCAGTTTTTACAGCTAAAAAGTAAATTATAGACTATAATAATTATGTACTAATAGACCATTACCTACATAATAATTATGATTGCCTACTACACTAAAGTTATATACTGTAGTTGGCTTAACTGTATTTGTTTGAATATCAGTTATTATAATTTCACTACCATCTATTGATAATATTTTATCTCCTACTTCTATTTTTTTAGCAGGTGTCCATCCTTTACCTACTACATAAAAGCGATGAGTAAGTGTACATTTAATTATATTATCTTCTTCTGATGATGAATTATAATGTTCTCCTATTTTATTTGTATTATAATTTGGTGTTATCTTATTATTTTTTGCATATCTTAAAGTTATTAGTTTATCCGTTTTTCGATTATATGTATTATATATTTCATTTAATTCCACTTTTCTTGTTTTTTCATTATATGAATATACTTTATCTCCTTCTTTTAAATCTTCTATATTCACTAAACCTTTTTCTGACCAAACTTTTGTACCAGCTATAAAGCATTGATCCCAGGCTTTACCTGTTGTAGTCACCGAATTAAAACCATCTGACACTGATGCATCCACATTTCCATAACAAGCAGTGCTACTACACTTTTTGTTGCTAAAGGAAACACTCTTAGAAGTCACATTCCACGTACCCATTCCACAACAGTAACCATTATTGCCATATATAGTATAGCTACACTGTAATTCACCATTGGTACAGCCTTCAGGAAAAGTAATAGTCCCAGGCGAACTGTTCCAAACTGAATCCTCTACTGAAGGCGATGGTAAAACATTTGTACTAACTTGTTTTACATCTGATTCTACTATTTTACTTCCTTTTGTTACTTTAACCTGAATGTTATGTTCTGTATTATGGGTTATTTGATCAAATGTGTATACATTATTAGTAGGATCATCATTACTTACCCATTCATCACTATCTTTCCTAAATTCATATTTAGTGGCATTTTTAATTTCTGGTATTGTAACAGTTATAGCCCTGGTAGTTGATTCTGTCTCAAAATCTATTGTCGCTGGCATTCCTGTTCCTTCCTGAATATAATTTAAGGTTACTGTTAAATTAGCAGTTAAATTATCGGGCTGACTTGTG
>CANQNL010000054.1 GCA_947625215.1 uncultured Bacilli bacterium
CACTGTAGATAATAAATTTATAAATTCTTCTAATTCCATATTCTCACCATAATAAAAAGCCACATTATGTGACTTTATTAGTAAGCTTTCCCCTGCCTAAAGAATGCTTGCTTTAGTTAATCAGTGAACTACTTGCTTACTATGGGGTGCTATGACCCTTTGTTGTACTTCTTATAAGCACTGCACCAATGATATTACCGCCTTCTATTCTCACTAGCTAGTTTTTTTGAAAATAGTTGCATTTTTAAGAATATCATCAGTACACTACCTACTAGAAGTAAGTAATGCGTATGCTATACAACATACCCTGCCAATCTTTTCCGGTAAAAAAGAAAGGCGAATTAAAGATTATGTAATAAGTGACTTGAAAAGCTTATTACTTGGTGCTATCGTAAGCACCTAGTCAATAGCTTGGGAAGTGATTTAAGCTATCAACTAGCTACTTGCGTAGCTATAAAAGAATAAAAAGGGACTGAAAATTGAATAATACAATTTTCTTCAAAATGACATAAGTCTTCCGACAATTATATCATTTTATCAAATTATAGCACTTGACCGCGACATTAACGCGACATTTCATGTTTTTTTTCAACTTTTTTGCAAATTCTTTGTATTTGTCTTTTAGTAAGCCCATATTTAATCTCTAAAGCCCTATTTATCTCATAAGCAGAACCACTCAATAAATAATACTTGTCCAAATATATTTTTAAATCACGGTCTTCTGTTTTATTATATAATTCTTTTAATTTCTTTCTTGCCTCACTATATTCTTTCGTCATTTCAGCTAATAATAGTAAAGCTTCTTCTCTAGAATGAGCTTTAGGACTAGATTGTACAACATCTTTGCTTATATTTGATGTTGTCTTTGTAAGCCTTGTATAAAGCCTTTCAATTCGTTCTTCGTTATTTTTATCAATTTCATTTATAAGCCTATCAGCCTCTTTTATCTCTGCTATCATATTATTGCCCCCTTTACTATTCTTCTATTGTAGAAGCAACTATAAAACCCAGCCAAAAAGGTATAAAGCCGATTTCACAAAACAATATTCTTATCACTCCTAAGGCAATATCTTTGGCATTTAAAGGGTTAATACCATCTATAATTTGACATATACCACCATATAACATTACATATAGCCCTAACCATAAGCCAATTAATATGCCTGTAATAATAATTAATATTCTTAATATTTTCATTATTTTTCCTCCATTTCATTTTGTAAAATTGTATAATCATCAATTATGCTTTCTTTTTGTGTCTCACATAGTTGTTTACCATAAACTAGATCATTTATTATACTTACTCCTAAAGTAATCAATGCTCCTTCAAATATTGTTATAATTAGTAATACTATAATAGCTACTCTACTTAATATTGTTTTATCCATTTTTATTCCTCTACTTTCTCACCTTGTAAAATTGATTTAATATTATTTAATTTTTGCTCCATTAATTTTATATTATCTAAATCATCAACAGATATAGTATCTATTTTTATTATTGCTTTATCAATTCGTTGATATAAATTCTTAATATCTTCAACTATTTCTTTTCTAGCTCTACACCTGGTTTCATATTCATCGTTTGTAGAATAAATCATCGGTTCTAAAAATTCATTTTTATCAAATTTAATCATTTTATTCGTCTCCTATCTTATAACAATTATTTCCTTTTATTGATTATCTTTAATTCTTTTTCAATATTTTTAATAACATCATTTAATTTGTCTATTGTAAAAAATGTTTTTGACATAGCAAGTACTGTTTCTTTTAATTCTTTATTTTCTCTTGTTAAATTATCATTTTCCATAGATAATTTTAAATATTCTTTTTCATAATTGATTTCAGCGTTTTCTTTCATAAGCCAAGTTCCTCTAATGTATATTCTTTGTTTGATTCCATACCTTTGTACATTGTACCTTTTTTAAAATATGGAAATACTATTGATTCAAATTTACCACAATGAATAACAATATATTCTTCATATTCAGAATTATAATTTTTACGTTTAATAATATCTTTAACACTATTTCTAAAAGGTCTAATAACATCACTTAAATATTTTCTTTCAGCATCGTCGAGTATTGGTTCTTCTACTTCTAATATTAGTTTAGTTTTTTTAAAATTTTCTTTTTTTAAAAATTCTAATTCTTCTTTAGTAAACTTATTCATAAAATCTATTCCTGATGTTGTTAAATTATTGTAACCATTAATTATTACAACTTCTTTTTCTAATTTCATTTTATTTCACCTCACAATAATCTTTACCATTTAAAACTACACATTTATCTTGCTTTACTATTTTAACGTTTGTTACAATTTCACTTATAAAAGCAATTATCACAACTATTAATACAATTACAAATAATAAATACCATATATTTTCTAATATTTTTTTTAATTTCATTTAACTTCCTCCTCTATTCTTTTTAATTGTCTGTTAATTTTTTGTGCCATTGTCATAAGAATGTCATTTGGGTGTATTTTGTAATATTCTATAAATTGGCTTAACATAACAAGTACATCGGCTATTTCTTCTGTAATGTGTTCAATTAAAAGTCTATTTCCATATATTTTAAAATTACTTTCCTCTTTATCATAATTGTTTATAGTTTCATAATTAATAATAGCTTCATTTAATTCAAATACTTCACTATTAAAATGTTTTAATTGTGGTAGTTCTCCATAATGCTTAAATATTTTTAATAAATCTTCTTTCATTATTTCACTTCCTTAACTAATGAATGATTTATTTGTTTTTGTAGTATATTTATAAGCCTATCTAATTCTGTTCTAAATTCACTTTCAGAAATCACTTTAACTCGAATGTTATTTTTCATAAATCTTTCAATATCTGTTGTAGTATAAACTGATTTATTTTTGTAACATTCTATAGCAATAGTTATTTGATTCATTATTTTGACAACCTTTATACCTTGTTTATCAGTCCATATTCCTAAATAATTAGTTATTCCATTTAAATTATCATTACCTTTTAAATAGCAATTTCTAGTATCTTCTATTTCTAATGAAATAATTTCTTCTTGTTTAATTTCTTTTGAAATAGTTATTTTTTCCATTTTTACCTCTTTCTAATATTTCTAATAATTCGCTTGAATTAGCAATATTGTAAAATTTTAAATATTCATAATATGGTGGTTCAGGTTTACTATGATTTATAATAAAGTTTATTGCCTCATCAATAACTTTGTCTTTTTCTTCTAATTGGTGTTTTTGCCATCTAATAGTTTTCAATAAAGACTGAATTAATCTTATGTTATCTTCTTCATCATTATTTTCTTTAATCATTTCTTTAATTTCATCATTTGAATACTGTAATAAATTTAAATTACCTGATACGTTACCATAACCACCAATAATCATAATATCTGTTCCATCAATAATTACCATTTTATCTTCCAATGTAATATCTTTATTCATTATTTATCTCCTTCCATATTTTCTTCTTTTATTAAAGATATTGAATAATCAATTAGTTCTTTAATGCTTTTTAACTCTTCTAATGAAACAATGCTGTCATATAATTTAAAATGGACAATACTTAATAAATCAATATTTCTTAAATCATAATTTTCTTTTTTTACTTTTTCTAATATATCGCTAAAGCTCATTATTTATTACCTTCTTTCAATTCTTGTAATTTATCTAAACAAAATTTTAAAGTATCGATAATAGCCTCTGGTATTTTGCCTAATGGGTCTGTATAAAATGTTTTTCTATTATTTATTTCTTCTTTAAGCCACTTTTCAAATTCAGTTAAAATATTGGCATAATATCGTTTTTCTTTTTTTTCTATTTGAAAAGCATTATGTACTATATTGGTATATGTATTTTCAAATTGGTTTTTTTTTAATTTTTCTTTTATTTTTTTATTTGCTTCTGTTATTTTGTTTAAATCATCAAGTAAAACTTGTCGTTCTTGCTCGTAACCTTTAATATCTTCTTTTAATTCTTTGTTTCTTTTAACAAGCTCGGCATTTGCGACACGTTGTCTTGAATTTCTAGTGTCTTTGTTTTTATCCCATTGTCTTAACTCACCATTTAATTTGCGATGTTCTTCATTTATTTTGCTAAGTTCAGCAATACGGTGTTGTAATCTATCAATTTCTAAAGTTAAATCGTAAATTACCTCGTTGGCTTTCTTTTCTGATTCTGTATCACCTTTGAAATTAATATCTTCTTTTTTTACTTCAATGTAATCTTTAGTCATCTATATCACCTTTATTCTCTAATATTTCTTTTGCTTTAGTAAATAGTTCAATTAGTCCGTTAATATGTGCTAATAATTCTCTATTAGTAGTATCTGTTATTAAAAGAGCTACGTCTTTTGTACAATCATTATTTGCCAAGTTAGAAACAATCATATTTTTCACGTATGTAATAATTTGTTTATCATTCATTCTTTACCACCTTTACTAACAAAATCTAGGACATCTTTTAAATTTGTTATAATACATTTACTTGTATGAATATCATTTTGTACTTGATTAAATAAATCTTTATGTTCTAAATATTGTTTGCTATTTTCTATATTATCTTCATAAATTTTTATTCTTTCTTCCAAAAAAGAAATAAGTTGTTGTTTTTCACATTGTAGTTTATCTATTTCTTCAACAAACTGCATTCTTCCATATCGTTCTGTTCTTTTATAAATTTGTTCTATATCTTCTGCCATTTTCTTTTTCCTCCAACTTTTCTATTTTACTTTCTAATTTTCTAATTCTTCTACGATACCTTTTGTTTTTCCATTTTAGATTTTTCCATTTTCTGTAATATGTAGAAGTAAAATATTGTTTAATCTTCTCTATCATACTTATCTAACTTTTCTTTTAAATATTTTTGATTTTTAATAAGTTGATTTATCGTTTCACCTAATGTTTTAAAATTACTATCTAATAATCTTCTATCTTCTTTTGTCATACCATTTTGTCTGTTCATAAAATGACCTTCTTCAATATCACTTAAAGTATAAATATCTTCCCACTCATCATTTTCTTCTGGTAGAATTTCAATTTTTGCTTCTAATATTTCTTCGATATTACATAATCTTAAATTATAATCATTTAATAAACTAACACCTTTAGTACTATAATAATCACCTAAATTATAATCATATTCTCTATTATCTATTTTTATCTTTTTAGGTGCTTTACCATCTTTCATAAGCCCCATTAAGTCGTAAATTGTTATTGTCATTTTCGTTTACCTCCTAATTTTTTCTAAATACGTTAAAATTTCTTCATTCCAAGAGACTTTTTCTCCTGAAACATCTAAAAAAATTATTTTTTTAAAAGTTTTTCATATTCTTTGATTTCTTTTCTTAATTCTTTAATCTTATTAACTAGTAACCTATTGTTGCTTTCTAATTCAGTATTTCTAGCTTTAAGCCTTTCGATTTCTTCTTTGTTCATCTTCACACCTCATCAATTCAGCAAATATATAAACCTTTCTATATTTTGAAATTCCTTTAGATTCTAATAAAAGTTTTAATTTCAACTCATTCAAATATTCAATATAAAGCCTATCCATTATTTCTAAAATTTCTTTAATCATTTTCTTCGATTTCCAAAATGACCTTAGCTTTATCGCCATATACAAATTTATCAGTAAAAGCTTGTACACATTTTCGATTATCATCTTTTAATTTTCCGTATTTAACCATTGCATCTAAAATGAATTTCTTAGCAAAAGCTATATTATCTAAATCTCTACGTTTATTATCTTCTACCCATATAAAATTGATTTTGATAGGCTTTTGAAATCTTGGTATTTGTATTAAATATAATCCTATCTTTTGCTCATAAGTAGCTTTCATTTTGGCTCCTACTATCTTACTAGTTCTACAAGCTCTTGTATAATCATTTAAGCTTGGTAGTTTTAATGGTATTTCTGCTTTTATCATTTTTGTCCCCTTTCAATAAATATTCTCTATAATGTTCTTCGTGTTCTGGGAATATCTTTGTCATATTCTCGTAAATTCTCTTACGTTGCTCTTTATCACATTTTGAATGCTCATTTAGGATATGTTCTTCATAACTTAAAGGCGCTAAATTCCATACCTCGTTATGTGACCTATCTCTATCGATATGGTGATAATGTCTAATAGTAAATACATCACCTTTTTTAGGTAAATATTTACCACTTGCTACACTAACAACATATCCTAAACTATCCTGAGCTTCATATACTTTGTCGGCTTCTTTCCTTACCTTTAATGGTATTTCCATTTTTATAACCCCCAATTCGCTTTTAGTTCCGCTATTTCGTTAGGTGTCTTTGTTTCTATATCCATAGACTTAGCTTCATACACCACACCATCAATTAACGTACTCATTTGCTTTGTATCCATTTCACTAGATGGTAAATAAACTTTGTATGAGTTATATAGTATGTTCTCACGTTTAATTGTACTTTCTAGCTCGTAATACTTAATAAGGCTTGATATAGGTGTACCCTTTGGAATTAAAACACTATATGTCTCACCATATTGTTTAAGCATAGCTAGATGAACAAACTTCTTTGTTTGGTGTAGTGCCTCGGCTATTTTATTAACCAATACCCAGTAGTATGCGTTAGCGTCTAATGACCTTTTTTGTCTATATTCTTTAACCTCATAAACTTTATCGTCCGGTAAAGTTACAATGTAAGGTATTAGTTGTTTTGGTGTACCTTTCATAGAATCACCTCTTAATCTAAAAAGTCATCATTAACTTCTACTTTATCTCCAAAATCAGCAAATACATCTTCTTGTTTTGGCTCTTCTTGATAGTCATAAGGTGTTTTGTTATCTTCTTTTGGCTTGCTTTCTAAAAACTGAATATTATCAGCTACTACATCAAACGTATATCTTTTTGTGCCATCTTGGGCTGTATAACTTCCTGTTTGAATTCTGCCCTCTACGGATATACGACTACCTTTGTCCATATAGTAAGTTAAATTTTCAGCTGACTTATTCCAAGCCACACAGTTAATAAAGTCTGACTGGTCTTTTTGTCCTATACGATTTACTGCTAAAGTAAATCTAGTGAAAACTTTATTTGATGATGTGTAACTAAGTTCAGGTTTTTTGGTTAATCTACCAACTAAACAAACCCTATTCATACTCTTTCACGACCTTTACTTCATAACCTAATTCTTTTGATATTTCAGCTATCGTCATTTCTTTAACTTTGTTTTCTTCACGTTCATAAATAACATTTCCTGCACGTTCAACTTTTACAATGTCATAATCACTATTACCGTCATAAATTAAATCATTGTGCCAGAGGAAAATATCATCGGCATCACGACAGTAACCGCTGTCCTCACCAAATATACAATTGTCAGCGAAAACATATCTTTCACCATTTCTTAAGGTTATAATATCTCCAAATTGTAAATTGCCTTTTGTTTTGATTACATTGTATAAATCAAAGTCTTCATATTTCAAAAATAGATATTTATCACCATCAAGCCCCTTTGCATTAAAATAATTTTCATTAGTCTCGATAACTGTGCCTATCCACCCTTTCGTTGTTATGTCATAATAATTTACTTTTTTATTTCTTATAATTTTATCTCCTACTTTAAATTTCATTCTTATTCACCCTTTCATCTAATTTTTTAATTGCCTTTTTTACTGGCTTTAATATATCCACTCTTCTAACTGGTTTCTCTGTTTCCAATTCTTTTAAAAGA
>CANQNL010000055.1 GCA_947625215.1 uncultured Bacilli bacterium
ATTTCAAAACTTGCGGTTTTATTTTCTGGTTGCTTTGTTACTTCAGGATTATATTCTATTTTTACTGTTAAGGTTGCGCTATGATCTGCTAGTAACTCATCTCCTGCTGCTAAACCAGTTGTTGTTATTAATACAGCTTCATTATTTAATTGTGGTAAGATTATTTTATTTAATTCAGCATCTATGTTACCATTATTCTTTATTGTTACATCATATGTTATATAATCACCCGGACTTACTAAATTTACATTAAAGGATGCCGTTAAATCATCTACTACTTGTGACCCTTCATCAGTAGCAGCCCCTTCTTTTGTATTTTGTTTGATGTCTGTTATTTTTATATTCCAATTACTTGTTATACTTGCTGTTCCATTTATATTTAGTAATGTATTAAAGGCGGCATATCCGATAGTCATTAATAATAGTACTCCGCATAACGAGATTATTATTATATTTCTTTTTTGTCTTTCGCTCATATATTTTTCTCCTTACCTAGTTTACTCTATAAACATTATACCCCCCCCCCCAGGTTTTTGGCAAGTATTTTCAACCATTTTCAACAAAAAAATTGCAAATATATGAATACTTTAATCGTATATTTTTATTTTAAATTATAATTTCTCTCAATAATGTTATTTTTATAATTATTCCGTGTTATAATATTTTATGAAATAAATAATAGGTTTATTGCGAAGGAGGTAATAATTATGTGTACAGCAATAACTTATAATACAAAAGATCATTATTTTGGAAGAAATTTCGATTTAGAATATTCTTACAAAGAAACAGTTACAATAACACCAAGAAATTATCCATTTAAATTTAAAAAAGTAAACGATATTAACAAACATTATGCGATTATTGGAATGGCATATGTAACAGATAATTATCCATTATATTATGATGCAATTAATGAAAAAGGACTAGGTATGGCTGGATTAAACTTTCCTATGAATGCTGATTATAAAGAAGAGTGCAGTAATAAAGACAATATTGCTTCATTCGAATTTATTCCTTGGATTTTATCGCAATGCTCTAATATTAAAGAGGCTAAAAAGCTATTAGATAATATAAATATAGCTAACATTAATTTTAGTGAACAATTACCTGCCTCACCATTACATTGGATTATTTCTGACAAAGAAAATTCAATTACAGTTGAATGCGTAAAAGAAGGCTTAAAAATATATGACAATCCCATAGGTGTTTTAACAAACAATCCAACTTTTGATATTCAACTATTTAATTTAAATAACTATATGAATTTATCTATTGAACCAGCTACAAATAATTTTTCTAAAAAACTAAATCTTAATGCATACAGTCGTGGTATGGGGGCTTTAGGGTTACCAGGTGATTTATCATCTGCTTCAAGATTTGTTAAAGCTTCCTTTACTAAAATTAATTCCTTATCTGGTGATTCAGAATCAGAAAGTATTAGTCAATTTTTCCATATTTTAAGTTCTGCAAAGCAACAAAGAGGCTGCGTTCATATGGGAGAAGATAAATATGAAATAACAATTTACAGTTCTTGCTGTAATATGGATAAGGGTATATATTATTATACGACATATGAAAATAGCCAAATTACTGGAATTGATATGTTTAAAGAAAATTTAGATGGTAATGAACTGATTAATTATAATTTAATCGAGGGTCAACAAATATTAATGCAAAATTAAATGTGTAAACTTTTATAACAAAAAAAGTGAAATTCAATTCACTTTTTCTTTAATGTAAAGTATATTTTTTACTTATTATCTTTCAAAAATATTACTTTTACTTTTTTATTCTTCGCCTTTGTTTTTAAAATGTAAAACGATAGGTGTACCTTCGAAATCGAAAGATTCTCTTATTTTATTTTCTAAATATCGCTGATATGAAAAGTGTAGTAAACCTTTACTATTAACCTGTATATTAAATGTCGGAGGTTTAGTTCCTACTTGAGACGAAAAATAAATTTTCATTCTCTTGCCTTTATATGTTGGTGGCAAATTAAGAGAATAAGCATCCATAATTACATCATTAAGAACGCTTGTCTTAATTTCGCGGCAGGCATTATCATAAGCTTTAATAATTTGTGGCATTAATGTATGAATTCTTTTTTTAGTTAAAGCTGATAGAAAAACAATTGGAGCATAAGTCATAAATTGAAACTCGTTTCTAATAAGTTCCGTAAACTTTTTCATTTGCTTATCTTTGTTTTCAATTGTATCCCATTTATTAACCACAATAACTACAGCTTTTCCAGCTTCCAAAGCATAACCAGCAATATGTTTATCGTGTTCAATAATACCCTCTTCAGCATTTAACACAATAACGCATACATCTGAGCTATCAATCGCTTTTAATGAACGAAGTAAACTATATTTTTCAACATTTTCATATATTTTACCGCGTTTTCGCATACCTGCTGTATCAATCACTACAAAGTCTTTGCCGTGATAAGTAAACGGCGTATCAACAGCGTCTCTGGTTGTACCAGCTACTTCACTTACAATTACTCGCTCTTCATTTAATAAAGCATTTACTAAACTACTTTTACCAACATTTGGCCTACCAATAACTGAAAATTTAATGATATTTTCATCGTATTCTTCAGGCATTTCTTTAAAATCTTTAGTAATTTCATCTAGTAAATCATAAATACCAAAGTTTTGTTCACCAGATAAAGAGACATATTTTTCAAAACCTAATTCATAAAAATCATACTGGTGTTCTTTAAATAATTTAGAATCAGCTTTGCTTATAGCGACAATTACCTCTTTACCACTATGCATTAACATATCTCTAACGATATAATCATTAGCTGTTAATCCTTCTTTGCCATCAACGACAAATACAACTATATCGGCCTCGTCGATTGCTAGTTCAGCTTGTCCCTTTATTTCATCATTAAATTTATTTTCGGTGATATCAATACCACCAGTATCAATTAAATGAAAACTATAATCTTTATAATTTACCGTTCCATAAATTCTATCACGAGTTACCCCTGGAGTATCTTCTATAATTGCCATCTTGCTTCCAACTAAACGATTAAAAAGAGTACTTTTACCAACATTTGGTCTACCAACTAATGCGACAACTGGTTTTTGCATAATATCACCTCACTAACTTAGCTCTTTTAATTATCTTATCAGCTTCTTTGCCATAAATAATATTTGAACATTCAACTAACCTTCCCATATCAATATCAGAAAGGTTGTTTTTTAATCTTAAAAATAATCTATCTTTTAACTTGTAAACATAGAAGTTATTAAAAACAGAACTGTCAATATTACTAACTTCATATAAAAAAGAACCATAGGCTACTTTCGTATTCATCTCAATTTGATTACCAAAGTAATCTAGGTATTCTAGTTCTTCTTTTTTTGCTTCAACAATAACCCCATAACTCATATCAACATACAAGTTAACTACATAGTAACCACTAAATTTTATATCATATTTATTTGAAAGTTTAGTAAGTAAATGTTTTATATATTTTTCAGTTGCCTCTTTATCATTAAAGTCTAAAGTTTCTATATACATTTTATTTAAATATAATATAATTTTGTTATCATCAGTAATTAACTTCATTATACCACCTAAAATAGTGTATGAATATGTGTTTTAAATGCGACATATTAAGATGTAATTTCTATCTTTTTAAGAATATCTTCTTTACCTATTTTAGTTTCACTTGAAAACATTATAAAATCATCTTTTTCTGTTAAATCTAAATCAGCGAGTATAGCATTTCGCTGTTTTTGATGAGAAGTAGTTCCCACTTTATCTACTTTTGTCGCTACGATAGTTACTGGAATTTTATAATATTTTAAATAATTATACATTAATAAATCATCACTAGTTGGACGATGTCTAAAGTCAATAAGTAAAAATACTTGTTTTAAATTTTTACGATTAACAATATAGTCTTCAATCATTAATCCAAATTTTTTTCTTTTTACTTTACTAACACCCGCATAACCATAGCCAGGGGCATCGACTAAATAAAATTCATCATTAACATTATAAAAATTAATAGTTTGGGTTTTTCCAGGTCTTCCTGATGTTCTAGCGTAATTTTTACGATTAACTAAAGTATTGATAAAACTACTTTTACCAACATTAGAACGGCCAATAAGTAAATATTCTGGTTTATTATCAGTGGGATATTGGCTTTTACGCACAGCAGAAATCACTAAATCGACTGACTGTATTTTCATTTTTTTATCACCCATTTTCGATATAAATTATAACAAATATCTATAGTTGTGTCAAAATTAATTCAAATTATTTTCTTACCTTTACTTTGCCTTTTTTTCTTTTTGAATTAAAGGTTTCTTTACTTCTTTTATTACCAACTGTCTCATAACATCTAAGCGCTAATAAAATACTATTTTTTCTATTTAAATCTTTAAAATACTTTTTAATTGCCTTAGATACTGCGGTTCTATCGCGGAGCTTTTTATCAGAAAGGGTATTAAATAATGTGTTTCTTAAAGCCGTAGGAAGTTCATCTATCTTATATGGTAAAACATCATCATCATAAGTTTCTGATAAATAAATATTATCTTCTTTTCTATCATACTCATCATTATAATGGCCATATGTTTCATCGAAAAATTCATAGGAACCATTAACAATATCTTTTATTTTATTTGGATTTTCTAAATGTAATAAAGTTCTGGCATCATTTAAATATGAAAGTCCAACTATTGTTTCATACATTTCTGAAGCAGTTTCTTTTTCTTTGTCATTAAAAATTAAAGCTGTTTTTACAATACCATCATAGTTTTTCTTCATTAAATTTGGTAAAACACCATTACTATTATCTACAAGTAGCATTGTTTCTTTTTGAAACCTTCCGGCAAGTGAAAAATGCATCCAAGTCTCTAAATCCTTATATAGTAATCTTTTATCAACTACTAAAAATTTATATTCTGTGCCTTTATATTTTGGATAAAAGCAGCTTAAAGATTTTGGAAAAGAAACATTTTCATTATAAAATACTCCTTTTTCAATTTGCTTTTCAATTCCAGTTTCAGCATACATTTCTGGATGCATCTCCATATTTTCTTTATGCCACTTAGCTGGATCATCAACTGAGATAATTAAATCTAGTTCTTTTGGCTTTTCAGATTTAGCATCTTGCTTAAAAAATCCTGAACCGTAAGCCGTTACTGAGTTAGTTTGTGGTAACTCCTCCAATAATTCTAAAGTTTTTTTAGTTGTATTATTCATATATATCCCCCCTAAATAATATTATTTTTTCTTTTTCCTTTTTAATTTTTCTTTGACATATTTAATTGACTTAATAGGACCTGTCGTAAATAGTCCTTTAATTGTTTGAACAAGACTTTGACTACGATTCTTATTTACTAAAAACTCTCTAATGATGTCTCCAATATCACTATTATTATCTTTTAAATAATTATCTAAATTTGTAGGTAAGTCTTTTGGCTTTTCAGATTCAATAATAACCTTATTATTTTTTATTTTAAGTTTTTTTCCATATGTTTTATGATAAAAATCAAAACTTCCTTTAACAATGTTCATAACTTTATTTGGATTTTCAGCAATTCCCATACGAGTATCACCAATATATGACAATCCAGCTAGAATTGTGTAAAAATATTCTTCATCATATTCACCTTTACCAAGTAATAGTTTAGCACATAAAAGTCCTGCGGTGCGGTTATAATCAATTGATTTATCTATTTCTTTTGTTGATTTAACTATTAAAATAGGTTTTTGCATTCTTCCAGCCATATAAAAGGTTTCCCATTGTTTTAAATCGTTCAAAAAATCATCTTTTTCAATAGTCCCAATTTTGTATTTTTTATTATTAAATGGTATATAAGTCATATAGACTATTTGCCCACCTGAGCGAAGCCACTTTTTAGGAGCAGATTTAAAAAATAATTTTCCTGTAAAAGAATAATCCTTAGGATTTTTCTCAATATTTTCTTTGTGCCACTTTTTTAAATCATCTACTACGACAATTAAGTCTATTTGTGGATTACGCTTTTCCTGATCTTTTTGTTTTGATACCCCAGAGCCATATCCAATAATGGCAACAGTCTCTGGTCTATTTTTCATAAATTCCAATATTTCTTTCTTTAGCGTTTCCATAAATAACCTCCTATTAGGCATAATATGGCCAAATTTATAGCCCATATTATAACACAATATTAAATTTTCGCAAAATTTACCTTTTCATCATAAATTATATCATATTAAGATATACATATAAATCATAACAAACTTAAAAAATAATATAATTTACATAAAGATATTGATTTTTATAAAATAATATGTTACAATTTAAAAGCCAATGAAAAATTGGGGAATTAGCTCAGCTGGCTAGAGCACCTGCTTTGCACGCAGGGGGTCAAGGGTTCGAATCCCTTATTCTCCACCATATAGCAATTAACCGTTGATTTTCAACGGTTTTTATTTTTTTAGGTACTATTTAGGTACTAAAAATAGTGCCTAAATTCGTTTAAGTACCTTTATGCAAAAACATATAAACGAAATACTTTTACAAAATCACTAATTATGACAGCCCGGTAAAAATTAAAAGTATTTTTTTACAATTATGTGAGATAACCATCTCGCTTTTATAGTATTTAAAAACAAGCCATAGTTGGCTTGTAATTTTGTTATATTCTTTTTAACTTTTTATTAGCTCTAACTATCATATATATAGACATAGATGTATTTATAATACAAACGACTAATCCCATTATGCTAGTCATTATCATTTTAAATTCACTATCATTTGCTCCAAACTCTGATACCATAGCAACTTCCAAAGAAATCATAGAAATCATAGCCACTGTTAAGTTAATGCATTTACTCGATGCTAAAAGTGGACTATGATCCTTTCGATATTTAATTACCTTTATAATTGCACTTATGATTAAATAAAAGTCATACATAGCAACTATATAGATAATAAATCCTGCATAAGTTATTTCTTGATTTTGTTTAACAATTAAAACTATCAT
>CANQNL010000056.1 GCA_947625215.1 uncultured Bacilli bacterium
CTTAAGGTTGCCGTACTACTAGGATTTAATTTATCTCCTTCATTTATTCCCGATGTTTCTATTTTTATATTTTCATTTGTGTTTTCACTAACATCAATACTATCTAACTCGGCATCTATATTTCCATTATTTTCAACAGCGATTTCATAAGTTATCGAGTCTCCTGGACTTACTAAATTTACTTTAAAGGTTGCAGATAGGTCATCTACTACTTGTGATTCTTCATCGGTAGCCCCTCCTACTATATCTTTACTAGTAATACTTGTTATCTTAATATCCCAGTTACTAGTTATACTTGTTATTCCGTTTATATTAAGTAGTGTATTAAATGCGGCATATCCGATAGTCATTAATAGTAATACTCCACATAATGAATATATTATTACATTTCTCTTTCTTTTTTCGCTCATATATTTTTCTCCTTACCTAGTTTACCTCATATACATTATACCCCCCAGGTTTTTGGCAAGTATTTTCGGGCGTTTTATTGAAAAAAAGAAAGCCTTATAGACTTTCTCATTTTATAAAACCATTAATATACAGCCAGTTATTATAACTATAATAAATGCTGCTAAAGCGAATTTCCAGATGTATTTAAACCAATCTTTAAATTTAACATCGAAATAACTAAGACCTGCAATTAGAATTACACTTGTTGGGAATAACATCATACCAATACCATATACTGATTGAATTAACAAACCAGCAATACCAATCATATTACCATCGAAATTAGCAATATAAGGTTGCATACTAGTTAATAAATAGTATAAGTCATTATAGAAGAAACTTCCATATAATGATGCAATACCTACTATTGGCGCATTGAAATCTTTGCTTAAATCAAATGTATGACCAAATAATGTATCAACTAGAGTTCCACTACCAGCATAAGAAGCTTGATAAAGTACAGTTAAGATTACACTAGCTACACCAGCATAAATAGCTGTTGGAAGCATCTTTTTCATACCGGCAATAAAACTTTCAACAAATTGTCCTAGTTTTAATTTATAAATCCAAGCAATTAAGGCAGCTGCCATTATCATTAACATAATGAATTCAGCATTACCCCAATAACCAAGTTCACTAGAACCACTTAATAAGTGTTCGAAGATTGGGAAGTCACCGATCTTAACACCCATTATAGTTGAATGAAGGTCATTGAATAATTCAATTTCAAATGAATAATACCAGTTATACATTCCAGCAAATGTTACTAACATTAATAAAACAAGAATAACAATTAATGGAAGTATACTAATTCCTTTCTTAACATTTACTTTTTTAACGTCCTTAGCAACAGCTAAGTTTGCTGTAGTCTTTTTCTTTTGTGTGCCCTTTTTAGGAGCTGCTTTCTTAGTAACTTTTTTAGTTTCCACTTTTTTAGTTTCAGCTTTTTTAGTTTCTACTTTTTTAGGAGTAGCTTCTACTTTAACAGCTGCTTTTTTAGCAGAAATTTTACTATATTTAAGTACAAAGAAGATTAAAATTGCTGTAAGTAATACTAATAAAATCACTTTAGCCCAAATTTGATTATTCATATCTAAAGCTAAAATATTTTTAGTATAACCTGTAATGTTGAAACCATATGTTGAACATATAGAACCAACTAATAATGCTCCTACAGTAGAAGCCATAGCAGTAATTTTGTTAAAGTTCATAGCAAGCAAAATGCCGGCAAATAAAGGAACTAAAACAAATAATGGCAAAATTAATCCAGTAACAGATGAAAGAACTACAAAGAAGATAATTGTAAATACTACAACTCTTTTTTCTTTTCCATCAAATCTGTTTGCAACTCTTTGAATCCATTCAGTTAATGCTCCTGTTTTTTCCATTACACCATATAAGCCACCGATTACTGCGAATACGATAACATATAAAGCAAATGTAACAATTGTAGATACAGGAACTGTGAACAAATCAAATAGTCCTACTGGATCAATACCATTTGTTGTAAGATCACCTGATGAGTAAGTACTTACAGGAATAAGCCAACTTAAGACTACAAAAATTAAAAATGATATTCCAATTGCTTTAAGTAAATTTCTCTTCACTTTTCTCTACCTCCCACTGTAATTATATCAAAAATAGGTTATTATATAAAGTTTTTTTAGCAAAAAATGTATTTTTTTCATAATTTTTAAGTTTTATAAGCTCTTTATGATATACTTAATTTGGTGAGTTTATGAATAATTTTAAATTTTCAAACACAAATAAGAGATATTATACTTTAGATTATTTTTATAAACAAAAATTTGGCTCTAAGGTAGCTAAAATAAGTCTAAATGCAGGTTTTACCTGTCCTAATTTAGATGGAAAAGTAGGAACTGGAGGATGCATTTATTGTTCCAAAAGTGGAAGCGGTGAATATGCTGGTAACAGCTCTGATGATTTAATTAAACAATTTAATGACGTTAAAAAAGTTATGGATAATAAATGGCCAAATAGTAAATATATCGGTTACTTCCAAGCCAGAACTAATACTTATGCTGATTTAGACATTTTAAAAGAAAAATATGAATCTATTTTAAATATCGATAATGTCGTTGGTTTAAGTATTTCAACTAGACCTGATTCAATTACTGATGAATGTTTAAATTATTTAGAAAACTTAAATAAGAAAACTTTTCTAACTGTTGAACTTGGGCTTCAGACAATTCATCCGCATACAACTAAATTAATCAATCGATGTCACGATTTAAAATGTTTTGAAGATATGGTTAAAAAATTAAAGCAGAAACATATTTTTGTTGTTGCTCACATTATTAATGGACTTCCTTATGAAACTAAAGAAATGATGCTTGAAACTGTTAAATATTTAAACAAATTAAAAATTGATGGTATAAAAATTCATATGCTTAGTATTCTTAAAGATACTCCTTTAGAAAAGCTTTATTATAAAAAGCCTTTTCACATTTTAACTAAAGAAGAATATGTCAATATTGTATGTGATCAATTAGAATTATTAAATGAAAATATTGTCATTCAAAGATTAACTGGTGATCCGGTGGTAACTGACTTAATTGAACCTAAATGGCTTATTAAAAAGGTTAGCGTTTTAAATGATATAGATAAAGAAATGGTTAAAAGAGACACTTATCAAGGAAAAATGGTAGACTAATTAACCTGTCCTTTTTTATTATGATGTATAATTTGTTATGGTATATGGCTCTTCTGTACCTTCTTCATTATTACCCCGCTATTATGATTATATTATTGCTTGCTTTTGTGATCCAAAAATTATCTAAAAATCAGACAACTTTTATTGTCTGATTTATTGCTTTGTTTATGAAGCCATTATTGTATATGGATCATTTTGTTTTCCAGTTCCATCTAATTCTTCGTCTAATTTTAAATAAACAACCGGATGGACTTGTCCAGAAAAATGGGCCTGATATCTATCGATACCACCACCTGGAAGAACAGTAGTAACGTAACCTGTAGTAATACCATCGGCAGATATTGTCCAAATATTTCGACCAGTAATATCTTTAACTAACCATGATGTTTGTTTGCATATATTTGCATTTTCTTTATCTAGTTTATAAGTACTGCATTTTTCTCGATTTAAATTAGATTTTAAGTAATCACTTAACTGAATTAATCCAACATTAGCTACATCACTAGCTTTTTTTTCTTCAGCTATTAATTCAGCTAAATTTGTACTCTCTCTAGTAACTGAGCCATAATAAAATTCATGTTGCTGAATTTTATCCTTATCAATTTTAATACTACTATAATAATTATCGTTTAAATTTTCTTTAATAGTTGAATCAGATTCTATAAGTCCAATATGTGTTCCATCAGCACTATTGTAATTATCACTTTTAGCCCAGACATTACAGCCATAATGACTAGTATAAGCATCTTCACAATATCCTATTTTCCTATTTCCACTCTTATCAAACACACTATCTTCAGTGGAAGCAATTTTCATTATTTTAATTGTATTATCGGTTTCTACGGCTATTATTCTCCAGCCGGCAGTTTCCCCATTAAAGGTTATATAATTATCGGGATTTGATCCAACGTATACATATCTATTATCTTCTAATGAATCTGCATATAATCCGTCACCACTAATTACAACTTTTTCTTTTAGTTGATCTGCTGCCGTTTGTTTTAAAATATTAGCTTTAACATTCAAATTAATATTAGTTTGAAAAGCGGCATAGCCAGCAGTTATAATACAAAACAATGTTATAATAGAACCTAAAGCTATTAATCTTTGTTTAGTTCGCCTTTTTCCCCTTATTTTTTGCATAATATCAATTCCTATCTTAAGCCTTATTATACCCCCCTCTCCCAGGTTTTGGCAAGTATTTTCGAGCGCTTTTGGCTAATTGACATTTTTTACTTTTAAAACACACTTTCCTTATATATAATTATGTGAAGTTTAACATAATGCAAAAAAGTCCCTATGGACTTAATTTTTAACTTTACTAAAATTTTAAACTGGTTCTTGTATTTATTTCAAATCATCATTTTTGATTATTTTAATTTAAAAATAAATAATAACATTGAGTAACTACAAAACAAATAATAATGCCTGTTAATAATGGAATAATAATTGATAATAAAGCATATTTAGTTCCAACTTCTTTTTTTATGGTTAAAACCGTTGTAAAGCACGGGAAATGCATAAGTGTAAATATCATTACACATATGGCAGTAAGTGGTGTCCAGCCATTATTTACAAATAAACTTTTAAGCTCCCATAAATTATTAAAATCAGTGATATAACCAAGCGACATATAGCCCATTATCATAATTGGAATTACGATTTCATTAGCAGGAAAGCCCAATATAAAGGCCATTAGAATTACACCATCCATTCCAATACTTCTGCCTACTGGATCTAAAGCATCAGCGCACATTTTAAAAATACTAACGTCGCCTATATAAATATTTGCCATAAGCCATATAACTAAACCAGCAGGTGCTGATATTAATATAGCTCTTCTTAAAACAAACAGCGTTCTATCTAAAATTGATCTTATAATTACTTTTGTTATTTGTGGCTTTCTATACGGCGGAAGTTCTAAAGTAAAAGATGATGGTATGCCTTTTAAAATAGTTTTGGAAAGGATTTTTGAAACAATAAAAGTCATTATAATACCAATTAAAATTACTAAAGTAAGTAAAATAGCACTTAAAATAGAATTGTTATAGGCTATTAAAAACATTGTAATCATTGAAATTAAAATTGGAAAGCGGCCATTACAAGGGACAAATGAATTAGTAAGAATGGCTAATAATCTTTCGCGCGGTGAATCAATTATTCTAGCCCCTGTTACGCCAACGGCATTACAACCAAATCCCATTGCCATCGTTAATGCTTGCTTACCACACGATGCACATTTTTTAAACGCTCTATCTAAGTTAAAAGCGATTCTCGGCAAGTATCCTAAATCTTCAAGCAAAGTAAATAATGGAAAGAATATTGCCATTGGTGGAAGCATAACCGCTACAACCCAAGCTAATACTCTATATACTCCAAAAACTAATGGATTAATAATGAAGCTTGGAATATTTAAAAACTCTAAAAACTTAATTATATTATCTTCAAAGCCAAAGAACAAATCATATAACCACGATGATGGGTAATTAGCTCCACTAATAGTTATCCAAAAAATTATTAGTAAAAGGCAAAGCATACTTAATAAACCGGTTATTTTACCTGTTAAAAATCTATCAATTTTTCGGTCTCTTTTACTATAATCTTTTTTCTTAAAAACTACAGTTTTACTTGCAATTTCTTCACAGTTTTGCATAATTTCTTCGGTTATATATGTTTCTATTTCACCTTTAGGAATTCCTTTATGATATAAATAATCTTGATTTTCTTTTATTTTTTGATTTAAAATTTTATCGTTATTTAAAAAACTTTTATCACCGCTTATTAATCTTAAACAAACAGCTTCACTACCAACTAGAGGATTTAAATTTTCTATAACTTCTTTTAGATATTTGTCATATTTTATTTTATAGACATTTTTATTATTTTGACTAAGTGATTCTAATAATTCATCTATACCTTTTTTCTTTTTGGCAATAACGGGTATCACTGGAACTTTTAAAATCAATTCTAATTTTTTAAAATCAATTTCTATACCCTTTTTCTTAGCTTCATCTAATAGATTAACACAAATTATGACTTTATCAGTTACTTCTAGTACTTGCAAAACTAAATTAAGATTTCTTTCTAAAGAAGTAGCATCACAGACAATTATTAATTTATCATAATCACCATTATAAACAAAATCTCTTGTAACTTCTTCTTCTTTAGAATGAGCCATTAACGAATATGTCCCAGGTAAATCTTCTATTTGATATTTTATGTTTTTATAGTTTTTATAGCCTGTTGCTTTTTCCACTGTTTTTCCTGACCAATTACCCGTATGCTGATGAAGTCCAGTTAAAGCATTAAAGATAGTACTTTTACCAACATTGGGATTACCAATTAAGCCTATTTTCATTTTGTAACCTCGATATCTTTGGTATCATCTTTTCTTATAGCAATAACTGTTCCTTTTATTTCGTAAGCTATCATACTTTCTTTTTTACTTGCGAGAACTTTTTTTATTTTCGCTCCCCTAACTAATCCAATATCTAAAAGCCTTCTTTTTATATCTGGATGGGCATCTACTTTAGTTATAATTGCTTCTTCTTCAAGCTTTAAATCATTTAATTTCATAATACGCCCCCTTATTTCTCATTTTAGTATATGTTTTAGTTTGAATTCGGGCATAAAAATTATATAAAAAAGGAATGAAATAAATTTCATTCTTCGCCCTAAAGGGCGATTTTTTGTTTAATTAAAATTTATTGGTATAA
>CANQNL010000057.1 GCA_947625215.1 uncultured Bacilli bacterium
TTTTAATTGCCTTTTTTACTGGCTTTAATATATCCACTCTTCTAACTGGTTTCTCTGTTTCCAATTCTTTTAAAAGAATTCTTTTGGTATAACTTTCTCTTATTTCTTGAACTAATCTTATGCTTAATAAAATACTAGCTATAATCATTGTTAGGGATAATATGCCCCATATTAAATACATTGTTCTCATTTCTTATCCTCCAATTTCTTAACAGCATCTTTTAATTGTTCAATAGTCATTTCAGTATCAGAACTTACTTTGTAATGTGTATATATTTTTTCACGGTCTATATTCTGTGTAATACATAATGTGCTTAGTGTTCCCATCAAATTTAATCTTTCTTTTTGTTCCTCCTCAGTTAATGTTTTAATTCCTTTATCTTCGTTTAACAGCTCAATACACTTTTTAATAGTTGCATCACATTTAGGACTTCCAATTAACCAATCTAAATAGCTTTGTGGAATGTCACTTAATTTTTTCCCTTTATGTGTTCCAAAATTTATTTTAAAATCTTTGGCATAGTCTAAAGTGATTTCAATTGGTTTACTTAATGCCTGTGCGTCATCATCTTCTGTGGCTAATCCGAAAGCCATAAGCAAACTATATCTTCTCGCGTATGTTAATGCACTGCCTTGTTCCTGGGCTGGATTTTTAACACCTGTTAAAGTTGCGTCTGTAACTCTACAACCACGAATAGGCTTGTCCTCCCATTTCCCATCAATATATCTCCAAGTGTAAATATAATCTTGACAGTTCATTTCACACGTTTGTATTTCTTGATAATATTTCATACCATTTGCTTCTAAATAATTATGTATTTCTGCCAGTTCGGTATATTTATAACCATAACCCTCTTTATTTTTCTTTAATGTCGTTTTCATATTTTCAATCCCTCCTACTTAGCTAAACTGTACTTTGCATAAGTACAATTCTCACCATATCTATTTTTTCTTGTCATTGTTTCTGAAATAATTTCTAAATTACGATAATGTCTTAGTTCATAAATTCTGGCACTTAATCTTGTAACACCTAAATCAGTATAGGCTTGCATAGATGTTATACTGCCAAATTTTTTTATATAATCTAAAACCCTATCGGCTTGCGTTCTTTTCGCCATAATTTATTTTCCCTTTCTTCAATTATTTTTAGAATCTCTTCTAATTGTTTATCAGTAAGCCATATTTCACCTCTAATAAACATTTGCTTTATTACTTCAGGTGCCGTTTTCTTTTTCAATTTTTCAAAATCTTTAATTTTCATAATCTAAACTCCTAATCTTGAATTTAGTTTTTTTATATCTTCTTCGGTAGCCTTTTCTTCGTTGATGTCTTTACCGTACCAATCAGGCTTGGTTTCAATTTTGGTGTGTTCTCGGCGGTGCCAACCTCTAACAGTTGCTCTCCAATCTTTCATCGGATTATGTCCTACTTTCCAACCATTACTTTCGTAATAATCAATAAACCCGTTTGCTGATACATTTAATTTTTTCTCAATAATATAATTTTGTACTTCTTCTAAAGTTGGCTTTTCAAACTTTTTTTCTTTTTTATTTATTTTTTCTTTTTTTATATTATTTACATTATTATCATTATTGTTATGTTTCACTTGTGTTTCATCTGTGTTGCATTTGTGTTTCATTTGTGTTTCACTCATTTGGTATGTATGCCAATTTGATATTGTAATTAAAGAGCCTTTTCTATTTGCCTGTGTTTCAATTATGTTGCACTTTTCGAACTCTTTTAAAACTCTATGAATTTTACTAAAATTTGTTTTTAACTCTGTTGCAATAGCTCTACTTCCAGTAATCAGCTGTCCAGGTTTTAGCTCTATTAATTCGTTTCCAAAAAATTGTTTTACTTCTTTATGCGTTGCTTTAAGTAGTAAGTATATGAATACTGATAAATGTTCACAGTCTTTCATAACAACTGGGTTATCAAGTATTTTTCTATATAGTCTAATATAGCCTTGTTTCACATAACATCACCTATTCATCGTTTCTACAACTTTCGCAAATAAGCTCTTCAACATTTCCTATGTCCCATTTGTGATAAACCATTTCATCTCGTTCATTTATCTCACCGCATTTAGGACATTTTGTTAATTCTTCTAAATAATTTTCTAAGCTATATTTAGCTCTATATTGCGCTGACTTATATAGATAATTACCAACTATCTCGTATAAAGTGTTTTTTCCCTCTTCATATAATTCTTTTAATGTCATATTAGTTCCTTTCTTACCTTCTAGTGATATAATCATTACTAGGAGGTGATAAAATTTGAATTTAAAACCTGTAAATTCTAGTCGAATGAAAATGGTGGGCTGGGATAATGGAACTATGTATATTCAATTTAATAATGGTGATATATATGCTTACTCTAATGTCACCTATAATGAATACATAGAATTCATTTCCGCCCCATCATTAGGAAGGTATCTTGAAATTTTTCAAAAACAACATCCTTACCATCCTATTTAATTATCTGAAGGTGCAAATAATTTATCAGCAACAACTTTTACCCAGTTATCTTGAATGATTATTGTACACATCGGATTGTAATATTTGATTAGCCATTCTTGCAAAGGTTTGGCTAATTTTTTTAGCTCTTTTATTTGAGTTTGCAATTCTTTTATTGTTTCGTCGTTTTTTTTCATTACTTTTTTCCCTTTCCACTCGGACACCTAAAGGGTTACTAGATTATTTGGAATTTACGGTGCCTATATTTTTTTTGATCTAGTAGCCTTTTAGATGCCCGAATTTGATTTTTTCTTTAAAATTTGCTATAATTTAAACGATTTATTTATATAAATCATTTAATGTCATATTGGTGTCGACTTGTTCGGCATCATTTTTTGTTTCTAAGCCACCAATTAATGCAACTGCTAATACAAATACTATTAGTACTATAGTTGTTTTATTTTTTAATATTTCTAGCATTTTAATTTCCCCTTTCTAAACTCGCTAATTTTTTCAAATAGTTAATATCAATATTGAAATAATCAATTACATATCGCATTGGAACAACTGATTGCTTCGGTAGTCTATATCCTTCGGCTTTTATCTTATTTTCGATTTCTTGTCGTATTTTTATGGCTTTATTTATGCCTATACCTCCAATAGTACATATTGCCCTATTGTCAGCCCATTGGCTTGTCATTGCTTGTAATTGTTCACTAGCGCTGTAATATTTCTTTCTCATTTTTTCATCTCCTTTATGTCTGGTCGGACTTTTATTTTTTTGATATGTGATTGAAATAGATTCTAAAAGCAATATTTCCAATAACAGCGCCTATAACAGCACCTATAACAAACATAATTAAAATTTGTATTGTCATATTTTATTCACCCCCTTCTTGATTTGAAATAGATTCTAATTCACCATTTTGGTGAATAGTAGGTAAAAAAATTTGGTCTATTGGCAATTTAAAATATCCTGATATTAAAAACATTTCATCACCATTAAATTTTACTTTTCCCAACTCTTTGGCACGATATTGCTTTGGTGTTATTCCTAATATTGTTGCTAAAGTTTTTTGTTTTATTCCTTTTTCTGTTCTCAAAAGTATTAATTTTTCTTGCATAGTTGTTTCACCACCTTTCTCTATCAACAATTTCATCTTATCACCATTTTGGTGAAGTGTCAATACTTTTTTTACATTTTTTTAACTTTTTCTTCCATTTTGGTGAATTTTATGATATTATGTATTTAAAGGAGGCAATTTTCATTATGGATATAAACAAATATATAGGTAGCAAAATGAGAGAGTTTCGTGAACAAAAAAATTTAACACAAGATGACATAGCTGAATTATTAGGAACTACATTACAAACAATATCACGATATGAATTGGGCGAAAGAAAAGCTACTCACGATGTTCTTTTTAAATTAGCCACATATTTTAATAAATCTATAAATGATTTTTTTCCACCATTAAACTTTGATAATGCAACACCTACCGAAACGGCAATAAGTGATAGTATGGTCACAATACCAGTTTTAGGTGTTATAAAAGCAGGAATACCTATCGAAGCTCAAGAAGATATAATTGAGTATATAGAAATACCTAAGAAATGGACTTTAGGAGGTAAACAATTCTATGGATTGCAAGTAAGTGGCGATAGTATGTTTCCAAAATATAATGATAAAGATATAGTTATATTTGAAAAAATAGAAGATATGAAACTCGGTAATAATAAAGATTGTGCTGTTATGGTAAATGGTAATGATGCTACTTTTAAAAAAGTTATCTTAACCGCAGAGGGAATAACTTTAGTACCATACAATACAGGAGCTTATGATATAAAAATGTATAGTAAAAAAGACATCGAAGATAAACCAATACGGATAATTGGTATGGCTGTAGAAAGAAGAAATAAAGTATAACAATGTTTTTATTGAAAATAAATAAGATTTGCAATAATATATATGATAATTCTTTACATATTACCGAAAATATATCTACTATTATACGAAAATATAATTATTCATTAAAAACTGATAGTCAAAAAAGTATGTTTGTTTCTATTTCAGTAATGTTTTGTTTCTATTTTTTTGAGTGTGTTTTAAGACATTATTATAAATACAGCGACAAAAAATGCTTTATAATTATTGACTTACTAATAACAGAATTAAGTTCCCACTTAGGCGGTGTCACTAAAGAACAAACTTTTAATGCTTATATGGAGATTACAAATATTTTAGGTCATGCGCCTCAAGAAGATATCGAAACATATACGGTAATTAATTTTCTTTTTATGGCATTACAACTCAATGAAGATGATGAAGTTGAAAATTTTCTTATATTAGATATCTATAACGAATTCAACAATATTTTGAAAAATGTTTATAAATTGTTATAAAGGAGGAAACTTATGGAAATAATAATTTGGATTTTAAGTTTAATAATTTTTAGTTGGTGTTACTCAACTATATTCGCTTGTTTATTTAATTTAAAAGTGGCACCTAATATTAAAATAAGTTTAATAATTTATCTAATAATATTAGTTATTCTATATGTCATTGCTTATTTCCTATTAAACAAATATTTTATAAGTATTTTAATTTGTAGTGGAATTGCAGGATTACTAGGATTACTAACTGCAAGAAAACAATAAAAAAAGACTACTACTGGTTGCAACAGTAATAGCCTGAGTGCATAAATAAAAGTATGCCGACCAGACATAAACTTTTTCTATGCACTCTAATTATAACATTTTTATTAAAAAATAACAATAATTGGAGGTGGTTTTATGCCAGTTTATCAAGATAAAAAAAATAAAACGAAAGATGGGAGAACATATTATTTCAAATGTCAATATACTGATATTTTTGGAGAAACAAGAACTAAAAAATCTAAAAAATATTTTAGTAGTCGAGAAGCCAAAGAAGAAGAAAGAAAATTTTTAGAAAATAGCGGGAAAATAATTCAAACATCTATTATTTGGAATGATTTAGTGAAAGACTATATAAAAAATATACAAAAAAAAGATACAACCTTGTATTCCAAATTTTTGGTTTTTAATAAATATGGAAATTTATTTAACGACAAAGAAATATCAAAAATCAATAAGTTTAAAGCTGAGCAAATAAGAAATTATATAGACACATTTAATATCGCAACTAAAACAAAAAACAGGATTCTCGGTGACTTTAAATTGATTTTCAAATATGCTATAGAAACAGGAAAAACCGACAATAATCCTTTTGAATTAGTAAAAAAATTCCAAGATAATCCAAATAAAATCAAAGACAGAAAAAAAGAAAGTGATTTATATTTAACACCTGAAGAATTTAACGATTTTATATCTGTTATTGATAACGATTTTTGGAAAATATACTTTTCGTTTGCATTTTATATGGGTACTCGAAAAGGCGAACAAGCAGGGTTACAATGGAAAGATATTGATTTTGAAAACAATAAATTAACTATATACAAACAATTAAATTTAAAGGGATTAACAAAGGAAAATCGTTTTATTCCCACGAAAAACAATGTTATCAGAACTATCAGTATTCCTAATAAACTTATGGAAATGTTAAATGATTTATATGAAAAAGAAAAAAAAGTCATAGGGTTTAATGATGAATTTCTGGTATTTGGTGGAATTAAACATACATCATACACTACTATAGATAGACAGAAAAAACATTATTTTGACTTATTAGAGGCACAAAAAAACAAAGACAATATAAATAATCCAATTAAAGTAAAACGTATCACAATGCACCAATTTCGTCATTCACATGCCAGCTTTTTAATAAGCAATAATGTTCCGGTGAATATAATAGCTAAAAGATTAGGCGATACTATTGAGGTTGTTTTAAAAACTTATGCCCATTTATTTCCAGATGTAGAAGAAACTGTTATACCTATTTTAAATAAAATTTAATAAAATTGTACCTAATTTGTACCTAAAGCATAAAAATCAATAATAAAACCCTTATTTTACAAGGGTTTCTTTTTAAATGGTGCCGAAGACAGGATTCGAACCTGCGACCTATCGATTACGAGACGATTGCTCTACCAGCTAAGCTACTTCGGCA
>CANQNL010000058.1 GCA_947625215.1 uncultured Bacilli bacterium
AAAACACAATTACAAAATAGGTGATGATGTTTATTTAAAAAAAGGGACACTCCTTCATGGTACTTATAAAAATATTGATGGATTAAGTGAAATAATAAAAAGTGGACTTATGTCTAGCTGGTTTATTGATGCTAGAGAAACCAAATATCCAAGTTCAGTAGGAGTATGGAATTTACAAAAAGATTATTATTTAAAAGAATATATTAACTTTTATAGTGGTGGAACATTTTGGTATAATAATCCTGATAGTGGTATGAAAGATAAAATTATACCTTATAATGAATTAAAGGATTTTAATAAAATAATTGATGATTTGTATAATGAAGATTATCACATGTGGGGAATGGAACAAACAAAAGAAGCTAGATTTATGCCTAGCTTAGTTCAAAATAAAGTTCAAATAGGTATTATATTTAATGGTGACACTGATATAGTAAAAGGTGATATTCTATCACTATCTATTAATGATGAGGAAGTAAAACCATTTATTTTAGATAAATATTATGATAAATTCTTAAAAGATAGACAAAATAAAGATGCTTTCTTTACCGATAGAGAAAGTGCAATTCTATTTGGAATTCCAGCTGCTTTAATAGAAGGAATACTTGTTGGAAGAGACTATGAAAAAGATAAAGAAAAGTTAGATAAAATAAAAGAACTTTTACCTAATGCTTACATTTGTAATTTAGATGGAAAGGTAATAGTAGAATAGGAGTAAATATGCCAGACATTAGACTAAAAAATGATAATTATGAATTTTTATATCGTACTTCAGTAATCTTATTTAATAAAAATCAAACTAAAGTATTATTATTTAATTCAAGTAAAAGAGATTTTTATATGTTACCAGGAGGAAAAATTGCTCAAAAAGAAAATAGTTTAGAAGCTATAAAAAGAGAATTAAAAGAAGAAACTGGATATATAGATATCGATTATTCCTTTTTAGGAGTTTCTGAAGAATTTGCTAATGATGATAATACTTTTTATCAGCAGTTGTCACTTATTTATAAAGGTATTTTAAATGAAAATATTGAAAAAGAAGAATTTAAAGGGCTAGAAGGTGATTGGTGTAATTTTAAATGGGTGGATATAGATAAAATAGATAATTATAAAATCAGCCCAAAAAATATTAAAAACTATATTAAAAACCCAAATAAAATATATCACAATATAGAAAATTTAGATAATGAACACTAGTAAAAAGGAGTTGTGTATAATGAGTCAAACTAATTTAACAAGAAATCAGGAAATTGAAAAAGCATTTAAAGATACTTTCACTAAATACAATATTAGTAGTCCCCGTGAACAATATAATATTATAATAAATGTACTGCAAGGTAATTATGATTATATTACTAGGGAAAATGGAGCTAGGGATATTATTGAAAAATATGGTAAAGAAACTGTAAAAGCAGCAATTTTAGAAAATGCTCTTTTAAATAATGTCTTATCGCAAAATATGAATGATATAAAAACAAAAATTACTAATCATATAATTGAACTACAAGATCCTAGTTATTTACAAGCTAAAGGTTTTTCAAAAGAATATGCAAAAGAAGTGACTGAAAAAGGTATTCAAACCCAGCTTGATTCAATTACCAATTATTCACCGGAAGGCTTTATCGATAGCTATTTAGTAAATATGCAAAAAGGATTATCAGAAGAAGAAATGCAAAAGGTTATAGATAGTAGTCCTTATATAAAAGAAGCTGTTAATAGTATTGAACAAGTATATTTTAATTCTCTTTCACCTGAAAAAAGGAAAGAACTTCAAACTGAAGAAAGAAAAATGTTAAAAGAAGCTGAAGATATTTTAAAAGTAGCTGACTATGATAAAAAACAAGAAGAAATAAGAAACGAACAAAAGGCTAATTTTCAAGCTACTATGGCTAGACCAATAGATGAAAAAGCAGTTGGAACTGGTAAGTGGTTAATAATAAGTTCTTCGGAAATGGATTTTATAAGTAAGAATAATTGGAAAGTAAATAAAGAAGAATATGATAAATTTATGGTAGATTTAAGAAATAAAGTTGCTAAAATGTCTGATGAAGAAGTTTTAAATGCTATTTCTAATTATTCTATTAGTGACGTTGAAAGATTTAGAGATATTAGACAAGATGGCGAATCATACGAAAGCATAATAAACTATTTAAAACAAAATAATTTAGGAAATGCAAAAACAAATTCTAATTTTCATAATATAGTTGAAAGTTTAGAAAAACACGAAGTAGCTGAACAAGCTGATTCTTTCCTTTATGATGAATTTATGAAAAAAAATGAATTGAATAACGGCAAGTTAACTTCAGAACAAAAAGCTATGGAAGAAAAATTTGCTAATGAACTTGATAAAATGACTGATGATGAAAAGATAGCTTTGGCAAGTCAATATAATTTGGAAGAAATTCAAGAAAAAAGTAAACCACTCACAAAAGTAGTAGAATTATCTAATGGAAGGCATTGGTTTGAAGCTACCGAAGATAGATCTTATGATAAATTGGCTAAAGAGGTAGAAAAAACAGGACCACAAGACATAACTAATAATGAAGTTACAGAAATGTTAAATGAAAAAGATAAAGAAGAAAATATTATAAAAATGGCAGAAAGTGTTATAGGTTCTAATCCAAATATAGATAGTGATAAAACAGAGCTTTTAAAAGAAGCTGAGGATATTTTAAAACAAAATGAAGCAAATGAAAAATTAAATGAGATTTCTAAGGATTTAGATGATTTAAAAGAACAAATAGATAATTATGAACAAGATTTAGAACAAAGAACACAACAAAGCCAAGAAATTGATAAAAGTCTTGATAATTATACAATGTTAGAACAATCAATAAATCAAAATCCTAATTTAACTCCAGAACAAAAAACTCAAGCTAGAGAGCAGTTATGGTCTGATTTTGATAAATATGTCGAACAAAATCCTGAAACTAAAGAAAGAAGTAAATAATAAACACGACACCTATTTATTTTAATTAATAAGGAAAAATTATATAATGATGATAGAAAATATGGATAAAGGAAGGATGATATTATGAATGAAAGAGATGCATGGATAGATATTATTACAAAATTATATACAAAACTTCATATGTCAGATAGAGTTATGCATACAGCTACCGAAAATGATAAAAAAAGGGATAGAGTTATAAAGTACTTTGAAAGATTAGATAGGGTTCATAATAAAGTAACTGAAACACATTCAAAAGCTGCTGAAACAGAACTCAAAAAAGCTTATCATAATTTATACTGTATAAAAAAAGAAGATATCCCCGAAAGAAGATACGAAGAAGAGGTTAGAATAGCTAGAGAACGCGGCTATGGTAATATTAAACTTACTGACCAAATAAAAGAAGAAATGGCTAAACAAATAATCTTAGATCAAGAAGAATCATTAGATAAATGGATAGATTATTTTCTATATGATGAAGAATCAAAATCATATGAAATGTGGGAGAAGTTTTGGGTATTTCAAGGTCTTCAAAAATTAGGAAAATATGATAAAGAAACACATCAATTTTCTAAAAGGGATAAAACTACTACTTATCCTTTTCCGCCAGTTGAAAAAGAAGCTATCTTTAATACTTTAAAACTAATGGAAGAATATATAAAAGATAAAAAAAGTGAAGAAGCAATTAGAAATGCTTTAGGATCAGGTAACTTTAAAACTTTATATGAATATTCACTTGAGCAAATAATGGAAAAAGGGGAAAGAACTCATAATAGTAATGAAGGAAAATGGATAAAGTATAAACAAGGTTCAGATTATCATCTTTTAAGAGATTCTCTTCAAGGATATTATACAGGTTGGTGTACAGCTGCTGGTGAAAATTTTGCGAAAAATCAGCTTGAAGGTGGCGACTTTTATGTCTATTATTCATTAGATGAAAAAGGACAGGCTAAAGTACCTAGAATTGCAATTAGGATGGAAGGAGATTATGAGATTGCGGAAATTAGAGGAATAGCTGATGACCAGAACATGGAACCAGAAATGCTTCCAATATTACATAAAAAATTAAAAGAATTTCCTGACAAAGATAGATATTTTAAAAAAGAAGAGGACATGCGAAGACTAACAGAAATAGATAATAAAGTTCATAAAAATATAGAGCTTACTAAAGAAGAATTAAAATTTTTATATGAATTGGATGGGGATATACAAGGCTTTGGCTGGGGAAAAGATCCACGAATCAGTGAAATTCAAGAAGGCAGAGTTTTTGAAGATGATTTAGCAACAATTTTTGGCGACTCTAAAGTTTATAATGGTAAATTGAATTTAAGTTGGTTTACGAGTGTTAAAAGCTTGAAATTGCCAGAAACAGTTAATGGAAGTTTGGTCTTACCATGGTTAATGAATGCTGAAGGTTTGGAATTTCCAAAAACAGTTAATGGAAATTTATATTTAAATCGTTTAAAAAGTGCCAAAGGATTAAAATTACCAGAGACAATGAATGGCAATTTATCTTTAAAAAGTTTAACAAGTGCTGAAGGTTTGGAATTACCAGAAATAGTTAATGGAAGTTTGAATTTAGACAGTTTAACAAGTGCTGAAGGATTAAAACTACCAAAAACAATTAATGGTGATTTGAGTTTAAAAAGTTTAACAAGTGCTGAAGGTTTGGAATTACCAGAAATAGTTAATGGCAAATTGAATTTAAACAGGTTAACTAGCGCTGAAGGGCTAAAATTACCAGAAACATTTAATGGCAATTTATCTTTAAATAGTGTAACCAGTGCCAAAGGACTAAAATTACCAGAAACATTTAATGGCAATTTATCTTTAAATAGTGTAACCAGTGCCAAAGAATTAAAATTACCAAAAACGATTAATGGCAATTTGGTTTTAGGAGTAACTAGTGCCGAGGGACTAAAATTACCAGAAGCAATGAATGGCGGTTTATCTTTGACTGGTTTAAAGAGTGCTGAAGGCTTGAAATTACCAGAAACAATTAATGGTGATTTGGATTTAAACAAATTAACCAGTGCTGAAGGACTAAAATTACCAAAAACAATTAATGGTGATTTGAGTTTAAAAAGTTTAACAAGTGCTGAAGGATTAGAATTACCAAAAACAATTAGTGATGGTTTGGTTTTCGATAATTTAACTAGTATCGAGGGTTTAAAACTTCCTTCTGATTTTGATATTAGACATTTAATATTCCTCCAACTAAGATTAGGACAACGATTAAAACAACGAATTCGGAATAATCCACAACAGTATTTTAGGACAAAAGAGGAAGAAGAGTTACTTTTTAATGATAAAGAAAAAGCCAATGGCTCTGAACTAGAAAGTAATAATCATGCAAGCTTGACTGAAATAAATGCTGCTTTAGAGGAGATAGAAAAACAAATAGACACTTATCAAAAAGAACAAGAATTAGAACAGTCAATAAATCAAAATCCCGATTTAACTTTAGAGCAAAATACTCAAGCTAGGGAGCAGTTATGGCCTGATTTTGAAAAAAATGCTGGGCAAAATTCTGAAATTAATGGAAGAAGTAAATAGTAAAAGGCTAGGTTAATCCTAGCTTTTATTGCTTTACTTTGTTTGACGTATTTTATATGGCAAAACTTTAATTTAAATTAAGAGTTTGATATAATTATTATAGTACATAATTAGTTATTAATATGAAAGGATTTAAATATGAATAGAGTTTATGATATAAAAAATATTTCTGATTTACAAGCTTTAATTCAAGAATCTTACATACAAGGGTTAAGTGACATAATAATTACTTGTGATGAAAAAGATAAAGATAGACAAAAAAATATCGAAAATAATTCGGGCATTTTAGAATGTGTTTATATTCCAGATGATAACAAAGATACTTTAAATAGAAAGTATAAAATAGATATTAATAGAGCATTAAACAATGAAAAAATAGTAAAACCAACTTTAGAACAAATTTGTAATATTGATAGAAGTGATATAAATAAATTTAAAAATAATCCATCACAAAATAAAGTAGGGCCAGCTTTATTAGAACTTTCTAATAAAGTAGGTAAAATAGAAACAAAAGAAGATATAAAAAGATTATATGAGACATTTATTTCGGAATTTGAAAAAGACACAATAGATAAAAAAATACACGAGGAAATGAAACCTAAATTATTTTCAAGGACTAGTGAAGAAATTGCCGAATCAAAAATTTATACGGGATGTAATGATGCGGGAACTTTATTATCAGCTATTTTAAGAATGAATGGAATTCCTACAATTTATGTTCAAGCAGCTAAGGATGAATGGATTAAAGATATGCAAGATG
>CANQNL010000059.1 GCA_947625215.1 uncultured Bacilli bacterium
TTTTCCCTTATTTTGCGGGACTTTATCTAAATAATCTTTTTTTTGTTTTTAGCGGGACGTTTCCTTAATATCTAACGGTTTTATAATAATGTTTGGGATTAATAATCCCAGCTAACGCACTAGTATATTATATTTCTTTTTTGTTCAGTCATTTAAACTTACTATTTAGTTAATTTTATTAGTAAGTGCGTTAGTAAATGAAGAGTGTTTTTTAAAAAAAATACTCTTTTTTATTGTGTTCTTATATTAAATCTAGTATAATGATAATAGGTGGTTTTGGGATGAAATGTGTTAATGAAAATCAAAAAAATATTTTGGAATTTATGAAAGAAAAAGCAAAGAAGCTATCTTTTCGTGACCTTAAAAATCATTTAAATATTAAGGGTGAAAAAGAAATAGCTTCTTTTTATGATGATATAAATGATCTTAGATTTCAAGGAAAAATATTTGTTAAAGATGATATGTATCAATTATTTCCTAGTGATTTAGGAATGTATCAAGGGACAATTACTATTAATGATAGTGGTAGAGGATATGCTAAGATTGACAAGGATAAATTTTTTATTCCTCGTGAAAAATTAAATGGAGCTTTGGATAATGATATAGTTGTTTTACAAATGCTACATAAAGAAGATGGACATAATATTGCTGAAGTCGTTCAAGTTGTAAAAAGGAATAGTGATACTTTAGTTTGTGAAGTTAATGATAATGGTGAAATAGTTCCAATTAGAAGCAAATATAGTATTGAAATGAATATTCCTAAAAATAATAAGTTAGTTGCTGGGGACCGAATTACTGTAATATTGGGTGAAGAAAAAAACGGTAAATACGATGCCAAAATCGATAAATTGATTGGGCATAAAGATGATTTAAATATTGAATTAAATACAATTGCTTATGAGTTTGGCTTTGATAATGATCTTCCCCAAGATGTTCAAAAACAGTTAGAAACAATTCCATCAGAAGTTAAAGAAGAAGATACTATTGGTAGAGTAGATCATACTAATGATAGAATTTTTACTATTGATGGCGCTGATACTAAAGATATTGATGATGCTATTAGTATTGATACAAATGAAAAAGGTAATTATATTTTAAGAGTTCACATAGCCGATGTATCACATTATGTTAAACCAAAAACTCCTCTTCATCGTTTAGCTTTAAATAGAGGCACTTCTTTATATTTAGTAAATGGAGTACTTCCAATGCTTCCACATCAGCTTTCAAATGGCATATGTTCATTAAATGAAAAAGTTCCACGTTTAGCTAAAACCTGTGAAATGGAAGTAGATAAAAATACAGGTGAAGTAATTAATTTTAACATTTATAAAAGTGTTATTAACTCTAACAAAAAAATGACATATGACGATGTTAATTCTATTGTTGAAGACGTTATTGTTCCAAGTGGCTATGAAAAGTTTGTCGATGATTTAGAATTATTAAAACAATTTTCTTTATTGTGTAGTAGAGTAAAACGTGAAAGAAAAGCTCTGCATTTTGAAACTCCAGAATTATACATTCAAATGGAGGGGGATAAACCAACAGGATTTGCTGAAAAACATCGAAGAACTGCTGAAGTTATGGTTGAAAATGCGATGTTAGGCGCTAATGAAACCGTAGCCACAATGCTATATTATATGAATGTTCCTGCATTATATCGTATACACGAAATACCAGATGCTCATAAATTTAATAAAGCTCTATTAGATTTAAAATCACTATATATTTTTAAAAAATACGCTAATCTTATGACCTTAAACGATATTAATAAATTATTGGACAAGGCTAAAGGTAGTAAAGATTATGAATTTATTTCTACGATAATTCTAAGACAGTTAAAAAGAGCTAGATATGCAGCATATAATGATTCTCATTACGGACTTGGCTTACGTTTTTATACACATTTTACTTCACCAATTAGACGACTTCCAGATTTAATAATTCACGGATTATTAGATAGATATTTAGTCGATTTCAATTTCGATGATTTAGATGACCTTGAAAAAGATTTAGCTGATGTAGCTGCTCATTCATCAAAACAAGAAAGAAAAGCTGATATGGCAGAAACTGCAGCTGAACAAATGGAAATGGCAAAATATTTAGAGGATAATTTTGATTTATTAAAGGATGAAGACATTGAAGCAAAAATAGATTATTTAGATAGTTATTACCGTACGGTTAAACTAGATAATGGTATAACGGGAAAATTAGATACATCTAATTTAACTTATAATAAGCATAATCGTTCTTTAATTGGAAAAGATCACGGTGAAAAAGTTAATTATTATATTGGTGACAAAGTAAAAGTACGTCTTGAAAACGCTAGTGCTAAAGATAGAATGATTGAATTTAAAATTGAAGGTCCACTTACTGAACCGCTTGAACCAAATCCTTTATTAGAATCTTTAGATAAAAAAAATACAAAAAAATTAAAACGTTAAAATTTTTATAATATTAATAAATAAAAAAATGGGGAAATTATCTTTTCCCCCATTTTTTATAAAATTTTTCAATTTGACTTGATTTTTCTTCCTCTTTATCGTAATCAATTGTAAATGATTGATGTGGAACACGTTTTTCTTTTACTGGGAACATTGTAATAATATTGTTTTCAAATATATTAGTAACAACTTTAACATAATTACAATTTTCACCTGAACTTTGACCACAATTTACTAAGTCTCCGTAGTATTCATCTCCGCCTTGTTTAGCATTAGCTAAAATGAAAAAAGGATTAAAGGCTGTAAGCCTTGGAGTTGTGGTTAATTTATATGTAACTTCTTCAAATAATTCTGGAATATTGATGTTTTTATTAAATTTAGATGGAGCATAAGGATCATATCCGTGTCTTTTAATAATGTGATTAATAACTTGTTTTTTATCATATTCCCTTTGGTTCTTATATAGTTTAGCATTTATGTTAGATTCAAGTCCGAATAATGGTTCTCTTGGGAAGTTTTTATTGTACTGACTTAAATATTTATAAGCGGTGTCATAGTCCTTATTTTCTAAATAAATTTTAGCTAAAGTGGCTAAAGAATATTGTAGTTTAGAATCTTTTAAAGATGGTAAAATACTTTTAATAATATCTTTACCTTCATTCATTTTTCCCTTAATACAAAGTAAACAAGAATAATTGTATAAGGCAAAAATATCATCAGGTTTATTTTTTAAAATTTCTAAGCAAAGTTTTTCAGCTATAATATAATTTCCGTTATCTAACGCTTTTTTTAAACTTTTATATAGTTTTTTCTCCTTATTATTCATATAAATGCCCCCTTTAAATACAAGGCATATTATAGCAGTTTTTTAATATTTGTCAAATTCATAGCTAAAGAAAAAAATTGGAAAAAATCCAATTTTTATCTGTTGTAGAATTCGATAATTAATGCTTCATTAATATCCGCATTTAATTCACTACGCTCTGGTAATCTTAAGTAAGTAGCTTCCATTTTTTTATCATCAAAAGATACAAATTCAACTCTATTTTGTAAAGCTTCTAATGAAGCTTTTACAGTAGCAAGTTCTTTATCTCTTTCTCTTAAACCAATTACATCACCAGGCTTAACAGTATAAGATGGGATATCTACTTTTTTACCATTTACAGTTACGTGTCCGTGGTTAACAAATTGTCTAGCTGCTTTTCTAGTAGGCGCAAAACCAATACGATAAACTAGATTATCTAAACGACTTTCTAATAATTTAAGTAAGTTTTCACCGTGAACACCTTTGATTTTACCAGCCTTTTCGAAAACAGTTCTGAACTGTTTTTCATTTAATCCATACATAAATCTAACTTTTTGTTTTTCTTGTAATTGAATACCATAATTAGAAAGTTTTTTTCTTTTATCGCCGTGTTCACCAGGAATATAAGGTTTTTTAGCTAGTTCTTTACCATTTTCAAGAACAGAAAAACCGAAACGTCTTGATTTTTTGTACATAGGACCAGTATATCTTGCCATATTTTTTCCTCCCTTCATCTGCGTGAGAGGTCATCTTCTCAAATTATAGGGTGGATTAAACTAATATCTTCGCTTCGTAGCAAAAGTTACACAATAACCCCTAAAGGAAATAACCACATTATAATTTTAAAGATAACGCTACTTTCGTGCACGCTCCTTAAATTATATTATGTTTTTCCTTATAAGTCAATACTAAAAAAACTTACTTTCGATTATTTTTTATAAAATATGCTAAAATAATACAAAACTAGTCAAAAATATGTTAAAATTATAATAGGTGATAGATATGGACAATATGGTTGTGATTAGTATAGTTGCCATTATAGTATTAGTTATACTTATTTTTGTCATATATAGAATTGCCAAAGTTAAAAAAAGAAATAAATATAAAAGAATGCTTGAAAAGCTAGAATATGAGAAAAATCAGATTGCTTCTGCGCCAGTTGGGCCAGAGCTTGCCAAAGTAGAATCATATTTAAAAAATGAAAAATTAGAAATGATGTATAATGATTGGCAAGATCGTTTAAAGCAGATAAAGGAAAGCAAAATTCCTAAAATTACTGATATGCTTATTGATGCCGAATACGCCCTTTCACAGACAGATTATAAAAGCGCGATGTATAAAATTGCTAAACTAGAGATGGAAATATATAAAGTAAGAACTCATTCTGAATTTTTACTAGATGAAATAAAAGAACTAACTTCTAGTGAAGAACGTAGCCGTGCAATTATCACAAAACTTAAAACTAGATACCGTGAAGTATATGAAAAATTTATCGATGCGAAGCCTGAATTTGGCGATATGGCCGATAGTGTTGAGCTTCAATTTGAAAATATTTCAAGACGCTTTGAAGATTTTGAACACATTATGGATAAAAATGAATATGATGATGTTCATTCAATTGTAAATGCTATCGAAGAGATGCTTAATCATATTGAAGTAATCATCGAAGAAATGCCAACGGTTGTTTTAATCGCTGAAGGCATTTTGCCTAAAAAAATGAAAGAAATTAAAGCCATATATGATAAGATGGTCGAACTTGGTTATTCCCTTGATTATTTAAATGTTGAATTTAATATTGAAGAGGCTAATAATAAAATAAAAGATATTTTAGATAGAGCGAAAGTGCTAGACTTAGAAGATAGTGTCTTTGATCTTAAAGTATTAACAGAATATTTTGAATCTTTATTTACTAATTTTGAGAAAGAAAAAATAATTAAGTCAGAGTATGAGGAAGCTTCAAAAACTCTCGAAAATAAACTTCAAAAAATTAATAATTTAGTTACTGACATTTTTAATCAACTAGATGAATTGAAAAGGTTATATGATTTAAAAGAGGAAGATATTAAATCATTAGAAGAAGTAAAAGCTAATCTTGAAGAATTAAATAACGATTATAATACTTTAAAAGTCCACGCCAAAAATCATACATTTGCTTTTTCTAAATTGACTGAAGAAGTAGAACATCTAGTTATTAGATTATCGGATATTGAGCAGCAACTAGATAAAGGCATTAATGTCATTGGTAGTATGCACGATGATGAAGTAAGAGCGCGTCAACAGTTAGCTGAAGTAAATATTTTACTTAAAGATGCGAAAAGTCAAATTAGAAATTATAATTTGCCAGTTATTCCAAATAGCTATTATGTCGAATTAAAAGAAGCTAGTGAAGCAATTAGAGAAATAGTTAGAGAGTTAGATAGAAAACCACTTACGATTGAAACTTTAAATACAAGAGTAGATACTGCTAGAGATTTAGCTCTTAAATTATTTGGAAAGACCAAAGAAATGATTAAAACAGCGATGTTTGCTGAAATGGCCATTGTTTATGGTAATAGATATCGTTCTGTAGAGGTGGAACTTGATAAAAACTTAAGTCATTCAGAAGTCTTATTTAATAGAGGTGAATATAAAAAATCACTTGAACTTAGTATTAATTCATTAAATAAAATAGAACCAGGTATCTATGATAAATTATTAGATTTTTATAGCGAAGAAGCCAAATAGGTTTCTTTTTATTTTGTAAAAAGCCAAAAAATGTCTGAAAATACTTGCCAAAAACCTGGGGGGGGGGGGTATAATATACTTAGAGTAAACTAGGTAAGGAGAAAATGTATGAG
>CANQNL010000060.1 GCA_947625215.1 uncultured Bacilli bacterium
TAATATACTTCGTAAGACATTCAAATCCCTGCTTTTTTATGTAAATTCACAAAATTTACATTTTTATATAAAAAAATCAGTCTTATGACTGATTAAAATTTAACTTGTGGCACTTCTTTTTCAGTTTCAGTTGCCTCAAAGAATTCAATTGGTTTAAATTTAAACATTGATGCTACAAAATTTGATGGAAACATTTCAATTTTATTTTTATAAACCATAACAGAATCATTATAAAACTGTCTAGCATATGAAATTTTATCTTCAGTTTCCTTTAAATTTTGTTGTAAATCTAAAAAGTTTGTATTGGCTTTTAAATCAGGATAGTTTTCTGATAAGGCAAATAATCTATTTAAAGCATTAGTAACCTCACCAGCTGCGGCCATTTCCTCTACAGGTGTATTGGCTGAAGCTGCTTTATTTCTAGCTTCAATTACCGCATCTAAAGTTGTTTTTTCGTGAGTAGCATAACCTTTTACAGTTTCAACTAAATTAGGAATTAAATCATTTCTCCTTTTTAATAAAACATCAATTTGAGCCCAACTATCTTTAATTTTATTTCTTAAATTTACTAAACCATTATAAGTAGCAACAACATAAACTACTAATAATAAAACAATGACACCAATTATAGCTAATACTATCATCTATTTTCCTCCATTCTTACTATAATTATACACTATTTTTTCATAAAAATATATATCTATAAATAAAAAAATAATTTCTTTCAATAATATAGTAGAAATTATTTAGAATACACTAACTTTTCTTTTTGTAACTCGATAAATTTTTAAGCTAGCTCTTTAGCATACCCCCGTAGTAAATATTCAATATTTCCGTCTTTCTGAATTCTTTTTAATAAAAATATTTATATTTAATTTTTTCTATATTATAACTACCTTACTGAATAAAAAAATAATTTCTTCCCATAATTAAAATAGAAAGGAAAGTGGTAAAATATGGATATTAGTATTAGAGGTTATATAAAACAAAATTTTAAAGACTCAGATGACAAGGAAATTAAAGACTCTATTGAACAGTCTTTAAAAGAAAATACTGAAGAAACTTTACCAGGTCTTGGCGTATTTTTTGAAATGGCTTGGCAAAACAGTAGTGAAGAAGAAAAAAACAATATTATTACCAATTTAAAAAAAGGCCTAAATTAGGTCTTTTATTATCCAACATATAATAATTACAATGATAATTATTATATAATATTTTTCTAAAAATTTTAAAGTTAAAGTTATAAATAAATTTTTATTTGTAATTAAATCATAGACTAAAAGAATCACCGAAATAACCAAAGCTATAAAAAGTGGGATAACTAAAATATTATATGATAAGGCTCCAATAATATCTAAATGAAATAAGCAAATAAAAGCTCTAGTTAACCCGCAAGCTGGACAATTAAAACCAAATATCTTTTTGATTAAACATTCTGGATTTACTTCTAGAAAAAAAAGAAGTAGAAGTAAACCAAGTACTAAAATTAATAAACTTCTAATTCTATTTTTCATATTTATTCGGATAATGGAACTCCATTTGCATCAGCATTAATACTTCCAGTCAAAATCATAACTGATTCAATTACAGCCCATATCCACGATACAAATGATAATATTCCGCAGCTAAGAATAGTTATTAATAATTGCCCAGTACCTTTTCCTGTATAGCCTAAATAGAAATTATGTACTCCAAAAGTTCCTAGGAAAATTCCTAAAATACCAGCGGCTATTTTAGATTTGGCATTACCATTTACAGCTTTTGGATCATTGACAATCGTTCCGCATTTTAAACACACTTCTTGATCTTCGTTTAATTTAGCTCCGCATTTTCTACAGTACATTTTCAATCACTTCCTCCCTAACCTGTAATTCCACAAACGTGACTACTTACATAAACTGGATCAGCAAATAGTTCGCCGTTAAATGTTACTTTGTATATTGAACCATTATATGAACCATTAGTACACTTTGGATCACCATTAGTACTAAATGTAAATTCCATATCATTAATCATAAAATCATTAGCGTCTAAATTAGCTGGACTTACAATTGGATTTATACTTGGATTAGTTTTAGCCATTTCCGTAAGTGCTTGATCAGAAATATTAGCTTTTACTAAGGCTTTCTCTAAATCATAAATTTGTGAAGCATCACTATTATAAACCGTTACATTAACATAATTTTCACTATTTGAAATAATAAATAATTTATTATCAAAAACACTTAATCTATTTACATAATTAGTAGCAGCGTGATTAACTAACAACATATCATCAACATAAACACCCGTTTGTTCATCATCTTGAGAAATAGAAGAATTATTATATACAATATTTATATTTTGTTTAACATCATCTAAAATAATATCGTTGATAACAATTAAGTTATTTCCATCGCATAAATCATTAGTCTGTGAACCTAAAATTCCTATATACTCATCATTTGTCATTTCAAAAGTACATTTTTTAGTTATATTAAATGGTCCATTATCCTCTTTAGGCTTTTCTACTTTTGGTTTATTACTGTTAAATACTACAAAAATAAGACCAACTACTAAGCCAATTATGACTACTAATAAAACATAGATAAGCATAATTCTAGTTTTTTCCCCTTTCATTCTATCACCTCTTACTCTATTATAATTATAACACGTATCTTAAGAAAAATCACTAGTTTCAGTGATTTTCTGGTTCTTGTTTTAATTTTTTTAGACTACTAGCGACAAGCTGCATTTGATCAAATCGCTTCTCGACTCTTCCTCTAACACAAATAATATCGCCAGCTTTTATATCATAAAACTCTTTATATATTTTTGGAAATAAAACAACATCAATTTTTGATAATTCGTCGCTACCAGTAATAAACATCATCTTTTCTTTATTCTTAGTATCAATAGTTTTAATTTTTTCCACATAAATGATAATATCTACTACTTTATCAAAATAATTTTTTAAATTTTTTAGATCGATAGTTTTACTATTTTGAAGTTTATAACTAGTAATAGGATTATTACTTAAGTAAAAACCAAATACCATAAGTTCATAATTCATAATCTCATTTGGAGTATATTCCTTATATTCTTTAAGTTCTGGTTTCATAAAGCTTTCTTCCAATAAATCCCCTATTTCAGCATAATTTGTTATAACTTCTAAATTTTCAATCAGGGTTTTTCTATTATACCCAAGCTTATCAAAAGCCCCGGCTAATATTAAATTTTCTAAAACTTTTGTATTAACAGCTTTGCCATAACACCTTTTAACGAAATCAAAGATATCTTTAAACTTACCCTTTTCACGATTTTCTAATATCGTTTTTACAGCTATTGCTCCTACATTTTTAATGTTTGTAAGTGGAAATACAATATCGTTTTTAAAAATAAAATAAGTATCTTTACTATTATTAATATCGGGGTAAACAATATTGATATTATTTAACTTACATTCATAAATATACTCTTTTGTTTTAGTTTCACTATTAATTGCCAAATTAAGTAAATTTTTCATAAATATTTTTGGATAATGAGCCTTTAAATAAGCCATTTTGTATGATATAACTCCGTAAGCCACTGAATGTGATTTATTAAATCCATAAGAAGCAAAACTTAAAATTAAATCATAAACTTTAGTTACTAAATTCTTATCATAGCCTCTATTTATACTTTGCTTTATAAATTTATCTTTTTCAGCCACCAAAACTTCTTCTTTTTTCTTACTCATCGCTTTTCTTAAAATATCAGCTTCAGCATAACTATATCCAGCCATTGTACTGGCAATCTGCATTATTTGTTCCTGATAAATAATAATTCCATATGTCGGTTTTAATATTTTTTCAAGTGATGGATGCAGATAATCAATTTTTTCTTTGCCCTGCTTTCTTTTAATATAAGAATCGATATTGCGCATAGGTCCAGGTCTAAATAAGGCTAAAGCAGCTCCAATATCTTCAAATGTTGTCGGTTTAAATTTTCTTAAAAAATTAATCATTCCTTCAGATTCAAATTGAAATACCCCTGTGGTGTTAGCGGTTGTAAAAATATTTAAAGCTTCTTTATCATCTAATGGAATATCGTCAAAATTCAAATTTTCAATTTCTGATAAGATATTATTTATAATCGTTAAATTTTTAAGCCCTAAAAAGTCCATTTTTAAAAGTCCAATTTCTTCTAAATATGTCATATCATATCCAGTTGTATAAAAATCATTATGACTGTGATCGAGAGGAATTACCTCATCTAAATCGTATTTTGACATTACAATGCCCGCAGCGTGAACTGATGAATGGCGTTTTAAACCTTCAAATTTTAAAGCTATTTGATAAATCATTTTTAAATCGTTATTATTATTTAATAAATTTTTAACTGGAATTAACTTAATATTTTCTTTTAAAGACTTTCTTGGATCCATACATTTACTTAAAGTATCTAATTTTTTCACATCGGCATCTAATACCCTACCAACATCTTTAATCGCTTGTCTTGCGCCTAAAGTTCCGAAAGTTATAATTGGGGCGACTTTTTTTATGCCATATTTTTCTATGCAATAATTTGATACTTCATCACGCCTATTATCTTCAAAATCAACATCTATATCAGGCATACTTATTCGTTCTTGATTTAAAAATCTTTCGAAAAGTAAATCATATTTCAAAGGATCGATTGTAGTAATATTCAAAAGATAAGCGACTAGTGAGCCAGCAGCACTTCCCCTACCAGGACCGACTAAAATTCCTTTTTCTTTGGCATATCTAATATAATCAGCCACAATTAAAAAATAATCACAAAAGCCCATTTTTTTAATAACATCTAATTCATATTTTAATCTATCTTGATATTTTTTATTTACTGATGCGCCAAATATTCTTTTTAATCCTTTGATACATTCTTCTTTTAAATACTGGTAACTATCTTGATTAATTGGATATTCGGGCATTAACTTTTGATGAAAAGGAATTTCTAAATTACAAAGACTATTTATTTTATAATTATTTTCTTCATTTTCATATTTAAATGGATATAAACTTACATCTTCCTTATCCACTACAACATCAGTAACTAACTTACCATCTCTAATGGCATATAAATATTTTAAATAAGTTTCATCTTCTTTTTCTAAACATAATATTTCATTAAAATAAACAGTATTAGAGCTTTTAATTTTCTCTTTTTCAAAGGCATTTTTATATCCAATAAAAAGATATTTAAAGATTTTTTTTAAATCATTATATAAGCTTTTACTTTCATAAGGCATAACGCATACAAGGTCTATACTATATTTTATAATATCATCTAAAGTTATATTTTTTTCTGTAGCTAAGGTGGCAAGCTTAATTAAATTTTTATATCCCTCATAGTTTTCCGCATATAAAACTATTTTTAATTCATCAACTTTAATTTCTAAACCAATTATTGGTTTAATATTATTATTTATACAAGCTTTATAAAAATCAATTGTTCCATACATATTATTATCAGCGATACTTAACGCTTTTAAATGATGTTTTTTCGCAAAATTTATAAGTTCTGGTATTTTAATCATACTAGAAAGTAGATAGTTTCCGGTTTTTAAATTAAGTGGAACATAATCCATAAGCTCACCTTCTTTATTAATATTTTACTATAAATTTTAAATAATTGGAAAGGTTTTAAACATTTTTCATATATTTTAAAAGAAATAGTTTGACTTGAAATGCTTTTTGTGGTAAAGTTATAAGGAGCTTTAAGGAGGAATATTATGGCTAAAAAAATTACAAATAGAAAAAATTTACACGGTAATCGTCGTTCACACGCTCTAAATGCTACACCTCACGCATTTAAGCTTAATTTACAAACAATAAATATTAATGGTAAAAAAGTAAGAATGACTGCGAGAGAAATTAGATCTTTACGTAAAATGATTGCTGAATAAACATCTTGATTAAGATGTTTTTTCAGGCTGTTGACAAAGTAAAAAGATTTTGAAAACAGTCTTTTCATTTTAGTAAAAATATAGTATAATAAAA
>CANQNL010000061.1 GCA_947625215.1 uncultured Bacilli bacterium
TTTTATTATACTATATTTTTACTAAAATGAAAAGACTGTTTTCAAAATCTTTTTACTTTGTCAACAGCCTGAAAAAAATAATATTAAATCAATATTATTTTTTTATTAAAGCTAAGTTTATTTACATTCTTTTTCCAGAAGAAATTTGATTTTCCATATTCTCTTGCTCCTCGGTTGGAAGTAGTCCCTCTTTTTTTAGTTCTTCAATTGTTTCAGGACTTAAGTTAGAGGTATCGATATTATTTGCATCTTGTTTTCTTTGTACTGGTTTATATGTTTCATCAAATTCAGGTCCTTGAATACCATACATATCATTAAAATTTTCAGGATTTACCATTATATGTCCTCCGGCTTCGATTTTCATTTCTTCACCCCATGGAGCCATAAATGATAAATTCTCAGATGTTTGATAAGATAACATTGGGCCACCTTTTGGCTTATAAACTGTTGGATTTTCAGGATCTATTTCATATTTTTTAGCAAAAGTTTCAGCAGGAACAATATATTCCTCACCACTAGGATTTGTAACTACCATTCCAGGATTACCATTTTCATCAGCCGTTACTACATTTTTAGTTTCTTCTAGTCCATTTTGCATTTTAGTAATAATTTCTTCACCAACAACACCTTGTCTGGCTTGGATTCGTGCAAATTTCTCAACTTCCTCTAAAGTTATTTTACCAGAATCTAATAATTCTTTAGTATAACTAACAATATCGACATTTTTAAATTGTTCTTCTAAATTTTCATTCATTATAATCGCCTCCATACATCCTTATAATAACATATTTTATTAAAATCAGCAACAAAAAGTAATTTTATAATGTTTTCCCTACTGAAGTTTGATTTCTATTTATATTTAATTCACTTTTTAAATCACAGATTGCACTATCAATAGCAGCTAATTCGGCAGAAGCTTCTTGAACTATTGCATTAGAAACTGTATCATTTCCTTTTGAAACATATTCATCTAACTGATCTAATGAAAAACCTTTTTTGAAATAATTTGGATTTCTTTCATATAATCTTGTAATTAAATCTTGCGCTGTTTTAAAAGAGTAATCATTTCCTGCTAGTGCTTTACTTTCATCTGTTGAAGCTCCTACAGGCCCATTCATCAAATGCATATCTACATCTAAATTATAGGCTCTTTGAATCATATCTTTAACAACTCCCCCACCACCAACAGCTATCATTTGACCTTGACGGCTTTTCACATATTCTAATTGCGTATCTGGTAAATCCATCCAGTTATTAGCTTTATGTCCATCAATTTCTAAAATAGTAGCGTGGGTAATTGTATCTTTTTCTACTTCGCTGGTTCCCATTTTAGCAGCTTCCATTGTTAGTGTTCCTAATAATACGATATTGTCATCATTAACTTCGTTTCGCCTATGTACAGCTTCATGCATTGTTTTTTCAACTCCGAAATTAGTTCCACCAGTAACTATATAAGTAGTCTCTGGATTTAACGTATCGGCTAATACTTGCATAGTTATTTTTATATTTCTCTGATCTTCTTCGGAAATTTTTGGCCAAGCTTTTTTTGAGGCACCGGTAATTAATATTGGTGTCTTCCCTTCTGTATCTCTTTCTATAATTTTTTCATCGGTAATAGCTCCAATATGGGCAATTTGACTATCTAATCTTTTTAATGCGTTTTCTTGTTCTAATCGATATTTTAAAGCTACTTCATCATTATATCGTGGCTGGCCTGTCTCGGTAGAATAACTTATTTTTGCATATAGTTCATTAACATTTTGAATATTAGGATGAGTTTGCTCTCTTTGAATAGCCCTTTTTATCACACTATTTTCTGTGGCTAATATTTTTTCAAAATCATCGGCAGTAACTCCAGCAGCTGTTGCCAATAAAGCTTCTTGACCACCATAAGTAGAATATAAACCATGGCCATCAGTTCCTAGTACAACATCTATCCCTGCATCTAAATATTTTTTTATAGGAACTTCATTTATCCCATCAATGTTATTTAAGGCTAAATTAGAACTCATATTAAATTCTATAATAGCCCCCATTTTGCGGGCCAAATCCAAAGTTTCTTCATCAACTCCGTAAAGTCCGTGACCTATTCTAACATTAGGTGGTGGAAAATCCGCACCAGTTTCTTGTTTTACTTTTTCCCATTCATCATTAATAATAGTCAGAGTCTTTTTAACATTATTTTCAAATATTGGATTTTCACCAGCGTGAACCCTTATAGCAAAGTTTGGATCTTCTTCTAAAGCATATCGCGCTATTATTTGTAATTCTTCTTTAAATGTATCTGTATCATTAGTTTCGTGTCCCATAAAATCGCAACCGACAATATATGGACTTTTAGCAATTGTTTTTAATCTATCTACATCATCTAAATTCCATTCTTTATCAGAATGACGCCAAAATCCAGCTAAAAATCTAATTTTAACTCCCGTTTCTTTTTCAATTTGGGGCAAATTTTCTTCAAGCATCTGCATATATTCTGGATCAGTTAAAAAGGCTGAAAATGATAATTCCGCATATTCAACTCCTGATTTTTTGTAATCATCAGCTAACATTCTTAAATAATCTGGAAACAATTCTTTATTTTTCGTAAAAGGCCCTCTTAAGGCATAAATTTCTTCCATCTTATTAAATGTTTCTTGCGTAGCTTGTGGTAATTTCAATTTACTTTCCAATATTTTTAAATCTTCTTGACTTATATCTCTAAGTCTTATACTGCCATTTTCATTAAAATTATATTTATTTAAATCAATTCCGACTTTTTCTAAACACCACGATGGATAAAAAATATTATGTTCTAACCCTACTTTTAATATCGTATCAGCTGTCATAGCCCCGGCAAAATGGGTATGTAAATCTGTTTTGGGCAAGTAAGCATTATCGTTATCTCTAGTAAAGGGAACTTTATTCATTTTGCTTTGAGCAAGCATTCTGGTCTCAAAGTTCGTTAACATATTTGTGTTTTTAATTTCCCCAGTTCTTGATATATCGACGAAAATAGTATCACTTATTTTGTATCTATAAGTATCTGTTTCTGGCATATATGCAATTGATGAGATAGATTGCAAATTAGAAATAATAGTTTGCCCCAGTCTTTTATCATCAGCAGTACATAATAATGAACATTTTATTCCATCATTATCAAATGTAAATTTTGCTTTAATAATTTTAGCATAGTCTATATAGGTTTCTGCATTCATCACTATCACAGCCTTTTAATTATTATTTATTATAATTATAACAAACTCATACTTTTGTTATCAACAAATTACATATTTATTTACACAAAATATGTAAATATACTTTTTATTTTAGTAATAATTATTATATAATAAATATTAATAGTAAAAATGTTAATAAAAAGATTTAGTGAACTTGATAGTAACTACAAATAAACAAAAATATTTGAAAGGGTGAAATTATGATTAATATAAGATTAATGATGATAACTGATTATGATGATGTTTACAATATTTGGAAAACAAGCACACAAGGCATAAATTTAAATGAAATAGATGATAGTAAGAAAGGTATCAGTAAATTTTTAAAAAGAAATCCAACTTCTTGTTTTGTTGCCGAAGATAAAGGAAGAATAATTGGAACAATTATGGCTGGACACGATGGCAGACGAGGTTTTATTTATCATACTATAGTTTTAAAAGAATACCGAAATAATGGCATTGGCCAAAAACTAGTATATAACGTCATAAAAGCTCTTCAAAAAGAGGATATTTATAAAATTGCTTTAGGAGTTTATAATGAAAATAAAGAGGCCCGTAAATTTTGGAAAAAATTAGGTTTTTTGCCACGAGAAGATTTTATATACTGCGATAAAATTATCTCCAAAAATTGAGTTATGTTACCTTTTTTATTTTATTCAAGTTTCCTTGATATATTATTTGGTAAATTGGTATAAAAATTAACTGCTATTAACATTGTATAACGATTTTAATAATTCTTGAATAGTTTCTTATCAAAAAAGAAAAGTAACCCATTTGAATTACTTTTCTTGCCCGAGGAATCCCGTACTTAGCATACGATTAGAACATTCGCACATAAAGTGCTTGGTTCGATACACCTCAAAGGTCTTCTAGTAGTATTATACTACTTTTTTATTAATTTACAACTAATTCTTCAATTTTTCTTCATTTTTTTGCTACTTCTTTTTGTTTTAATGTAGGATTGCTTCCAAACAATTTAAAAGGAAATTTAGAAATATACGTTCTATAATATTGCGGAACTCTTCTAGACAAATCTTCATTTGGACAATTATATTTTCTCCACACTAAATTAGCCACATAGTCTGCCATCTGTACATCTCTGTTATCTTTTGAATCTAAATATCTTACTTTTACTTCTAAATCCATAAGTTCAAATTCCCATTGTAAAAAAGTTTCTAAATCTTTTAATGTTTTTACAGAAGTATTCCGATTATCTACTCTTAACTCTATATTATTAGTTTGTAATATAGGTATATTACATTTAAATAAATATTTTAGTAAATTTTTAACAAAAAAATTATAAGCAACATTTTCTGAAGCTGCAAATTTAGATAAATTATCTTTATCAATTATAATAGCTATTGGAACAACACCTGATAGCTCATATAATTCATTTAAAAATAATGCTTGCTGGCTATCATTAATTTTTGAAGATTTTAATTCGATTTTTTGATTAATTGGAATATTTTTTCTTTGTTTTACAATTTCTTCAATTCTTTTATGGGCGGAAGTAACTTTATGGAGCTCTCTTGTCATAAATCCAGCAATAACAAAATAACGTTCATTTTTTAAATGCATTGCTCCTGATTCGTCTAAGACAATATATGTTTTCATAGTTTTATCCCCCTTCCATTTTTTAAGGTTTTTCGAATATATTATTTTACCATAAATTTTTATATATAAAAACTCAAACTATTCAAATTATGTGAAAAGTTTGAGTTAATGATTATAATGGTGCGGGTGGTGCAGATATTAACAACATACTAACATTGCAGGCATTTTTTATGAATATTTAAATCTTTTTTCTATAATTAATGGAATATGGTTGAAATTCATTTTTTTAATTATTATCAAATTCTTGTTCAATTTTCCAAATAGTTCTATCATATAATTGCATTATATCTTTTATGTCTTCCATTTTATATTTGTTTGTGACAAAATAATTAACCCCCTAGGTATTTTGACAAGTATATCAAAATGACCTGATGAAAACAAAAAAATTTATTTGTTCGCTTGTTTTATATATTTTAATATTATATAATTTTTATTAGGAAATACTGTAACTGTTGAGTACTTGCCAACTTCTTATGGGAAGGAGGCTTGATATTTATGAAGAGAAAAGATTTATTAATCTCGTTTCTAATATTAATTATCATTTTATTAATAGTCTCTTTAATGATTTTATGTATAAAAAAATAGTACTCAATCTGCAATAGATTAAGTACAAACTCTTGTTAGGGTAAGTACTCAACATGCAAAAGTTAAGTATTTCCCTTTTTTATTTTATGCAAGTTTCCTTGACATATTCATCATAACATAAAAAAGAACTTTTTGCAAGTTCTCTATATCAAAGTTCGAATAGTTCGAACAGAAATGTCACTGGTGCCGAAGACAGG
>CANQNL010000062.1 GCA_947625215.1 uncultured Bacilli bacterium
CCCCCCCCCCCAGGTTTTTGGCAAGCATTTTCGGACATTTTTATGAAAAAATTGCAAAAAAAATATTCTGATATTAAAAAATATAATGTTTCTGCATACTATTTCTTATTTATTTTTTTACAAACAAGGTTCTTATATATAAAAAACGCTTAGAAATATCTAAGCATTTTTTTAAGTTTAATTTTTTATTATTTTTCTTCTTTATTAAATCCATATTTTTTATTGAATTTTTCAACATTACCCGCTTTTTTAGCAGTACCTTGTTTTCCAGTAAAAAATGGATGACATTGATTACAAACTTCTAATTGTATTTCTGGCTTGTTTGATTTTACAGTAAATGTATTACCGCAAGCGCAAGTTACTTTTGTATCAACATAATCAGGATGAATACCCTTTTTCATATTATCTCTCCTTCCGCCATGACAATTTTTTGCCATAGAAATTTCGATTGCTTTTATATTGTAGCAAATAACTGTATAAAAATCAAGACTTTAATAAGGTTTTATTTACAGCGCTTATAATTTCACCGGCAATAGCCTTATATCCTTCTTCTGATGGATGTATGTCCTTCTCATTTGGCAAAAATCCAGGATTTTCCTTAAAAAGCATACTTATTTCAACATATGTAACATTATGTTCCTTACTTATTTTCTTATATTTTGTATTTAAATATTCAAATATATCATCAGTATTTTTATTATTTAAACTAGGATAGGGATTATAATAGCCAACTAATACTATATCCTCTTTACAATATTCTCTAAGAAGCGTTAATAATTCATCTAAATCATCACTTAAATCATCAATATAATTATATATTTCACTATAATTTAATGGTTTATCTATATTTATTTTATTTAGTATATCATTTGCGCCTATAGATACAGTAACTAAATCGGCTTTTATCAAAGCATTTTGTAATGTTATAAGTTTATTACCAACTTTAACTCTAACGTTATCTGTAATTGCTTTTGTTAAATCAGTAGTACGATAACCACTTTTAGCAAAATCATCAATATATGTTTCGAGTAATTTTTTTTCTTTAAAATATTCACTTACATAATCAGAATAACTCTTTATTTTTTCACCGTATGCACCATCACCTTTGGCGAGTGAATCACCTAAAGCTAAATAATAAACTTTTTTATCTAGATTACACAAATATATTAAAAAAACCGCTAAAATTATTAAAACAATTACTAATGTTTTTTTCATATTTCACCTCAAAAAAAGTAGATTTTAATCTACTTTAATTATATTTTGATAGTATAAATTTATACATCTTCTAAGGAAATTTCTCCGCCAACAGCTCTAAGTTTGTTGATTATATTTTCATATCCTCGAAGAACGTGTTTGATTTCTTTAATTGTAGTTTCACCATCTGCTGCTAAAGCTGCTAAAATTAAAGCTGCACCAGCTCTTAGATCAGTAGTTACTACTTCGCCACCAGTTAACTTAATTGGTCCTTTAATTTTTATCATTCTTCCTTGAACTTTAATATCAGCTCCCATTTGTACTAAATACGGAACATTTTGAAATCTATTTTCATAAATATTTTCAGTAACTGTGCTTTCACCATCTGCTTGCGTTAATAAAGATGTAATTGGTTGTTGAAGATCAGTAGGAAAGCCTGGATAAGGTTCAGTTACAATATCTACCGCTTTTAAATGCGGAACTTTATTTACAATTACATAATCATTATAAATTTTAATATCGGCTCCCATTTCTTTTAAAACTTTAGTAAGTCCACTAAAATGTTCTGGAATAACATTGGCAATTTTTAAATTTTCACCAGTCATTACTCCGGCAATAATATAAGTGCCTGCTTCTATTCTATCTGGTATAACAGCAATTTCACCACCTTTTAGTTCTTTTACTCCTTCAATTTGTAATACACTAGTATCTTTACCGGTTATTTTAGCGCCCATATTGTTTAATAAATCAATTACATTACCAACTTCTGGCTCTCTTGCGGCATTTCTAATTATTGTTTTTCCTTCAGCTAACACAGAAGCAAGTAAAATATTAATTGTCGCCCCGACACTTGCAAATCTTAGATTAATATCGGCACCAACTAATTTTTCAGCATCGACAATATATTTTCCATCTACTAACTTTACTTTGGCTCCTAATTGTTCAAAGCCAGATAAATGAAGATCTATTGGCCTTTCACCTATTGAACAACCACCAGGAAAATACATTTCCGCGTGTTTATATTTTCCAAGTAAAGCTCCCATAAAATAACAAGATGCTCTTAATTTTTTTGATTGTTCTAAAGTAATAGGTTTATTTTCTAAATTATCAGAATTAATTATCATTTCGTTTTTATCTTTCTGAACAGAAACACCTAAATATTCTAATATTTGCGTTAATGCATTTATATCAGATATATTTGGAACATTAGTAATTTTAACTGTATCAGATAAAATTGCTGCTGGTACAAGTGATACTGCACTATTTTTGGCGCCACCTATTTCAATTGTCCCTTTTAATCTTTTGCATCCAGTTATTTTTATAACTTCCATATTATCACTCTCACTATTAAATTATGTTTTTTTTCAAAAAATGTGTTTAAATATATTATACACTAATATATTAGTTTTTTAAACAAATAAGAACAAGAAATTGTTACATTTATTTTATTTAATCAATTTATTGATATAGTTTAGAAAAAATCTAATTACCTGTTTTTCTTAATATAAATTTAAAAACCAAATTCAAACAAATTTGGTTTAATTTTACTCTTTATAATTTTCAATTGTATATGGATCTATTTGCGTTCCAGTTCCAGTTAACCTTGTATCTGATTTAAGGTAAATTGCTGGAGCAACAAAGCCCGTGTTTTTAGCATAACCACTCCACATCATAGTGTTTGAGTTAATAAGAATAACATCTCTGGTATAGATTCCATTGGGAGAAATTGTATTATAAAATCCTCTACTAACATCCATCCAAGTAGTAGTCTTACAAAGTTCATAGTTATCAACAGATAATTTCCATGTATTGCATTTAGCTATATTTGTGTTTGTTTTTAGAAAATCACTTGGCTGAATTAATCCAATATTAATTTCTTCAGTTTTAGCATTTTTTTCTTGTGATATCATTGTAGCTAAATCGTTACTAAGATGCATAACTGAACCATAATAAAATGTGTGTGCTTGTATAGCGGTTTTATTGGCCACTAATTCGTTATAATATGTTCCGTTTAAATATATTTTGATTTCACTATCTTGTTCTACTGCTCCGGTATATCTTCCATCAGCACTTGTATAATTATTTGTTTTAGCAAAAACATTACATCCATTTATTGGAGCATCTGCCATACCACAATAATCTTTAGTTCTAGCACCTGCTGAATCAAATCTTCTGTAGCCTTTATCAAATAATATTTTCCATATCTTCATTGTCCCATCAGCTTCTATAGCAAGTATTCGCCATTCTTCGTTATTAAATGTTATATAATTATTGGGATTTTCGCCAGCATATACATATCTGTCAGCTTCTACTGGATCATTATATAATCCGTCTCCATCTTCAGCTATATTAGTTATTAAATCAGCTGATGTTATTGTATTATCTTGTATCCATTCATCAGTATGTCCTGTTTGGACATAATCTAATGTTACTTTTAAATTGGCTTCTAAATTATCTGGTTGTTTAGTTACTTCATTACTGTATGTTACTTTAATTGTTAATATATCAGTGCCACCATTTGCTGTTAATATTTCCCCTTCTTCTATGCCATTTGTTTCAAACTTTATAGCTGAATTAGTATTTTTTGTTACTTTTATATTGGCAAGTTCAGCATCTATATTTCCATTATTTTCAACAGTTATTTCATATGTTATTGAATCATCGGGACTTACTAAATTTACTTTAAAAGTAGCAGATAGGTCATCTACTACTTGTGACCCCTCATCAGTAGCTTTACCGACTATATCTTTACTAGTAATATTTGTTATCTTTATATCCCAGTTACTAGTTATGCTGGTTGTTCCGTTTATATTAAGCTGCGTTGCAAAAGCGGCATAGCCTACTACCATAAGAAGTAGTACTCCGCATAATGAAAATATTATTATATTTCTCTTTCTACGTTCTGCCATACTCTCCTCCTATAGTTTACTCTATAAACATTATACCCCCCCCCCCAGGTTTTTGGCAAGTATTTTTGGGGTATTTTTATGAAAAATTTATAGTAAAAAAAGAAATAGAGGTTTTCTATTTCTTTTAATATTTAATAATTTTCTATTGTATATGGAGCTCCCTCAGTACCAGTTCCTGATAGCTGAACATCTGATTTTAGATAGATGGTTGGTATAACAGAACTTTCCGCCATAGCGCTAGGATGTTCTATAAAACCAAAGTTTTGTGCTATCCAAACTATACGGTCAATAAGATCGCTAGATGGGGTTAATGTCCAATAACTATATGTTCGTATCATCCACGAAGAAGATTTACACGTTGTAGTATTTGTCCTTATTAATTTAAATGTTCCACATATTTCCATATTAGTATTTGATTTTAGGTAATCACTAAGTTGTATTAACCCTATATTTGAACTTGCACTAGCTTTCTTTTCATCGGTTACTTGGGCTGATAAATTTGTATTTTCAAATGTTACTGAACCATAATAAAAATTATGTTCTTGTATGGCATCTTTATTTGTTGCTATACTTTTATAATACGTTTCATTTAAATATGTTTTTATTTCACTATCAGTTGACACTGGTCCAGTATATCTCCCACTACAATTCGAATATATTGAACTTTTTGCCCAAACACCACAACCTTTCGTTGGTGCTTGCCCTTGACTACAATATCCTGTTGTTCTAGTTTCCGCAGGATCAAATACTTTCTTTTCTGGTAGTGCACTATTTCTCATTATCTTTATTGTACCATCGGTTTCAATTGCTATTATTCGCCAAAGTTCTCCATTAAAGGTTATATAATTATTTGGACTTGCTCCTTTATATACATATCTTCCTGGTTCTACTGGATCATTATATAATCCATCTTCTCCTACTCCATCTCCTGTTGTTACTATCGGTACTTCTATTCCTTTCATATCTATAACTGTTTGAGATGGAGCTTCTGCTTTATTCTTTTGAACATAATCTAACTTCATCTCAAAACTTGCAGTTTTATTTTCTGGTTGCTTTGTTACTTCAGGATTATATTCTATCTTTACTGTTAAGGTTGCACTATGATCTGCCAGTAACTCATCTCCTGCTGTTAAACCAGTTGTTGTTATTAATACAGCTTCATTATTTAATTGTGGTAAGATTATTTTATTTAGCTCAGCATCTATTGTTCCTTTATTTTCAATAGTTACATCATAAGTTATATAATCACCGGGACTTACTAAATTTACATTAAAGGTTGCTTCTAAATCTTCATATTTTGGAAATTCCTCTACTGAAGATGCATCTCCTTCTTTTGTATTTTGTTTGATGTCTGTTATCTTTATATCCCAGTTACTTGTTATACTTGCTGTTCCGTTTATATTTAAAAGTGTATTGAATGCTGCATATCCGATAGTCATTAATAATAGTACTCCGCATAACGAAATTATTATTACATTTCTCTTTTGTCTTTCGCTCAT
>CANQNL010000063.1 GCA_947625215.1 uncultured Bacilli bacterium
TATACCAATAAATTTTAATTAAACAAAAAATCGCCCTTTAGGGCGAAGAATGAAATTTATTTCATTCCTTTTTTATTGAAAATGTCTGAAAATACTTGCCAAAAACCTGGGGGGGGGGGTATAATATACTTAGAGTAAACTAGGTAAGGAGAAAATGTATGAGCGAAAGACAAAAGAGAAATGTAATAATAATTTCGTTATGCGGAGTACTATTATTAATGACTATCGGCTATGCCGCATTTAATACACTTTTAAATATAAACGGAACAGCAAGTATAACAAGTAACTGGGATATAAAGATAACAAGCATCAAACAAAATGCAAAAGAAGGAGATGCATCTTCAGTAGAGGAATTTCCAAAATATGAAGATTTAGAAGCAACATTTAATGTAAATTTAGTAAGTCCAGGAGATTATATAACTTATGATGTAACTATAGAAAATAAAGGAACAATAGATGCCGAATTAAATAAAATAATTTTACCACAGTTAAATAATGAAGCTGTATTAATAACAACAAGTGGACTCGCAGCCGGAGATGAGTTACTAGTAGATCATAGTGCAACCTTAACAGTAAAGATAGAATATAATCCTGAAATAACCAAACAGCCAGAAAATAAGACTGCAAGTTTTGAAATGAAATTGGATTATGTACAGAAAAATAAAGCAGAAGTAGAACCTAGTACAGTTATAGATATGAAGGGTATAGAAGTACCAATAGTAACAACAGGAGACGGATTATATGCTGATACTTATGAAAATGGCAGATATATTTATAAAGGAGCAAGTCCAAATAATTATATAACCTTTAATGGGGAAGCAGCCGGATGGAGAATAATGGCAATTGAAACCGATGGAACGATAAAGATAATGCGATATGATGAAATTGTTTTAACTGATTTTGATCAAGCTAACGCTCGCGTTACAGGTTATTGTTCTTTCGCATATAATAATGGAACGCATTATGGCTGTAATGTATGGGCCAAAACAGATAATTTTGACAACAATAGTACAAAGCCTAATGGTGTAAGTGGAAAAGTAGATAATGATTCTTATACAAAAACTTATTTAAATACAACTTACTATGAGCAGATAAATGAACAAGATAGAAATAATATTCAAAAACATAATTTTTATTATGGAGCTGTTGACAGTTCAGAAACTAATTTAGCTAATCAAATTAAATCTGAACAAGCATATTCAGCTAAGAGTTATATAGGAATGGTTACTGCTAGTGATTATATTAGAAGTAATAATAATCCGACTACTTGTAACTCGCTTGCTACAACGTGGGGAAGCACGGTTTGCGGAGCTACAACATATATGGCAAAAAATGTGTACTGGCCTCTTATGACCCCTTCTTATCTTTCAAATCTTCAAACGTATCAGAATGCTTGTATGATTTATGACGTAAAATCTACGGGAGGCTTGGGAGCTCCAAATGCAGTATTACCCAAAAATATAAGACCAGTTTTATTTCTTAAATCAAATATTTCATTACAAGGACAAGGTACGAAAGAACAGCCCTATATAGTAGCTGAATAATAAAAAAGGTTGAGATTAAAATTTTCTCAACCTTTTTAAATAATTTTATCGATTAATCCATAATTTAAAGCTTCTTTAGCTGATAAAAAATAATCTCTTTCAGTATCATTTTCAATTTTTGCTAACTCCTGACCAGTATTTGAACTCAAAATTTTATTTAATTTTTGTTTCAATTTTAAAATTCTTTCAGCAGCAATTTTTATTTCTGTTGCTTGACCTTGGGCTCCACCTAGAGGCTGGTGAATCATAACTTCACTATTCGGAAGACAATATCGTTTACCTTTTTCACCACTTGAAAGTAAAAATGCGGCCATACTTGCAGCCATACCGATACATATAGTCGAAACATTACTTTTAACAAAATTCATTGTATCATAAATGGCCATACCTGAGGTAATACTTCCGCCAGGAGAATTTATATATAAATTAATATCTTCGTGGTTAACAGAATCTAAATATAAAAGTTGCGCCACAATACTATTAGATAAATTATCATCAATTTCACCGCTAAGAATAATAATGCGATCTTTTAAGAGTCTACTATATATATCATATACTCTTTCACCATCACTATTTTTTTCAACAACATTAGGTATTAATATTTTTCATCGCCTCCTAATATTATAATAAGTGTAAAAGTATAAAATTATTCAGTAAAAAAAGTGACAAAATACTATATTTTTGATACAATAATTAATAGAATAAAGGAGGGGTTAGAAAATGCCTAAGGTAACTGTCAAGGGAAATCCTGATGTAAAGATTGAAGTTCCTTATGGAACAACCTTATATGATATAAGTAAAGATTTCCAAAAAAACTACAAATACCCAATATTAACAGCTACACTCGATAATTTACTTACTAATTTAAGTAGACCAATATATCGAGATAGTGTCGTTGAATTCTTTGATCGTTCTAGTAGCCACGGAAGTAGAATATATTCTCGTAGCTTAGAATTTTTAGTAACAACTTGTTCATCACTGGTTTTAGGTAGAGGCAGTGATATTATAATCGATTATACTTTAGATAATAGTATTTACTGTGAGGTAACTAATCATAAGCTTACTGAAGAGACAGTAAGATTAATCGAAAGCAAAATGCGAGAATTAATAAGTCAAAAAATACCTTATAAATATGTATCAACAACTAAATTAGATGCGATGAGATATTTTGAAAGTACTGGTCAGTTAGATAAAGTAGAAAATTTAAGATATATCGGTAATTCAGCAATGAGTTTGTATAAAATAGGTGATCATTATGATTACTTTTTTGGCCCAGTTGCTCACGATACTGGTCAGACAGAATTATTTCAATTAATATATTTGGATGAAAGAGGATTCGTTATGAACTTCCCAAGAATGAAAAGACCAGATGAACCAATTAGATATCATCACCATCGAAAATTATTCGAAGAATATCGTCGTTTTCAAGCTTGGAACCGTAAAGTAGGTCTTAGACTGTCTTCAGATTTAAATAAACTAGGTACTCTAGGTAAATATAAAGATGCGATAAATATTTCAGAACTACATTATACTAACCAATTATCAGAAATTGCTGATGACATTAGTGCACGCGGTGATAAAATTAAAATTGTTCTAATGTCTGGTCCATCATCAAGTGGAAAAACTACAACTTCAAAAAAATTAAAAACTCACTTAAAAGTACGTGGTATTACTATTCACGAGATATCCTTAGATGATTATTTTGTTAATCGTGAAGATACTCCTAAAGATGAAAATGGTAATTATGATTATGCTAGTTTAAAAGCCTTAGATTTAGACTTATTTAATGAACACCTTAAAAAATTATTAAATGGAGAAGAAGTTGCTCTTCCAACGTATGATTTTATTGAAGGTGAAAAACAATATAAAAAAGGGCATACCCTTAAACTGGAAAAAGGCGATTTATTAATGGTTGAGGGAATTCATACATTAAATGATGAAATTACTAAATATATTCCAAGAGAAAATAAATATAAAATATTTATGAATCCGCTTACTCCATTAAAAATAGATAATCATAATAGGGTTCACGCCACTGATTTAAGAAAATTAAGAAGAATTGTTAGAGATAATAATTTTAGAGGCACTAGTGCTGAAGAAACCTTAAAAATATGGTCTAATGTTACTAAAGAAGCCGAAGAAAATATTTATCCATATCAAGATGAAGTTGATAAAATTCTTAATTCATCACTTAGTTATGAAATTGGAGTTTTAAAAATATATGCAGAACCACTATTATTTGCTATTAGTGAAGATAGTGAATTTTATGAGGAAGCTCATAGATTAATAGCTACACTAAGAAACTTTTTACCAATTTCAAGTGAACTAGTCCCACAAGACTCTGTTTTAAGAGAATTTATTGGCGGTAGTACAATTGAATATTAGAAAGGAAGATATAAATGATTAAAGTTGCTATTAACGGTTTTGGAAGAATTGGAAGATTAGTATTTAGAATAATGGAAGAAGATCCAGATTTTGATGTTGTGGCCATTAATGATTTAACAGAGCCAGAACAACTTGCTTATTTATTAAAATATGATACATCACATCGTAATTATTTAACTGATGAAATTAGTTTTGATGAAGATGGCATCATTGTAAATGGAAAGCATATTAGAGTATATGCTGAAACAGATCCAAATAAACTTCCTTGGTCAGAGTTAGATATTGATGAAGTATTTGAATGTACTGGTAAATTTACTGATAAGGATAAAGCAATGGCACATATTAAAGCCGGCGCTAAAAAGGTAATTATTTCTGCACCTGCTAAAGGTAATTTAAAAACTATTGTTTATGGAGTTAATGAAAATACATTAGACGGAACAGAGGAAGTTATCAGTGCCGCATCTTGTACAACAAATTGTTTAGCTCCTGTAGCTGATTTAATAAATAAAGAATTTAAAATAATAAAAGGATATATGACAACAGTACACGCTTATACTAATGATCAGTCAACTTTAGATATCGCACATAAAAAAGGTATTAAAGCAAGACGTGGTAGAGCTGCTGCCGCAAATATAGTTCCTAGTTCAACTGGTGCAGCTAGTGCTTTAGGAAAAGTTATACCAGAATTAGATGGAAAATTAGATGGTGGAGCTTTGAGAGTTCCTGTAATTACGGGTTCTGTTATTGATTTAACTTTAGAATTAGGAAGAAAAACAACCGCTGAGGAAATAAATGCTTTATTTAAAGAAAGTCAAAATCAAACTTTAGCTTATACTGAAGATCCAATTGTTTCAAGTGATGTTATTGGCTCACGTTATGGAGCTATTGTTGATGGGTTACTTACTAAAGTATTAGATACTAAAGACGGTGAACTTGTAAAGATAATTGCTTGGTATGATAATGAAATGGGTTATAGTGCCCAAATGGTTAGAACTGCTAAAAGTATTTATTATAAAGACTAATTAGTCTTTATTTTTTTTGAAAATTTAAACTTCAGTTAATTCTGAAGTTTTTATGTGTCATTTTATAAAAAAGCGAAGTATACAATAAAATAGAAAAATATCATTTTTTCCCTGAAAATACTTGCCAAAAACCTG
>CANQNL010000064.1 GCA_947625215.1 uncultured Bacilli bacterium
TCATTTATTCCCGATGTTTCTATTTTTATATTTTCATTGGTGTTTTCACTAACATCAATACTATCTAACTGGGCATTGATATTTCCTTTGTTTTCGACTGTTATATCATAGGTTATAGAATCACCTGGACTTACTAAATTGGCTTTAAAGGTAGCTTTTAAGTCATCTACTACTTGTGACTCTTCATCGGAAGCCTTACCTACTATACCTTTACTAGTAATTCCAGTTATTTTTATATCCCAGTTACTTGTTATACTTGTTGTTCCATTTATAGTTAAAAGTGTATTAAATGCTGCATATCCTATAGTCATTAATAATAGTACTCCGCATAATGAATATATTATTATATTTCTTTTTTTCTTTTCACTCATACATTTTTCTCCTTACCTAGTTTACTCTATAAATATTATACCCCCCCCCCCCCAGGTTTTTGGCAAGTATTTTCGGGGAATTTTAGAATATTTTAGAATATTTTTTTGGGAAGTAAATTTTTTTTATTTACATTAATATTTTATTTATAAGTTTAGTTTTAACCATATTTAGTATTTTATACCTTGGTATAGGTAATTCAAATACCCTATAACAATTATATCATCAAATAAACTATCAGTAAATAAGTTAAAATTTAATACTAAAAAAAGCTGAGTTTTTTCTCAACTTTTTATATTATATCATTTTTTATATTTTTATTTTTTAATGCCTCTATTAATTTATCAATTTCTTCTTTATTATTATAAAAATACAAACTAATGCGGCAAGTATTTTTTATTTTAAGTTCTTCTTTTAATATTTTAGCGCAGTGACTACCTGCTCTTGTACAAATATTATATTTATCTAAATAAATAGATAAATCTTGTGGAAAGATGTCTTTATAATTAATAGTTACTATTCCGCTTTCACTATTTTCATTATATATTTGGATTTCATCTATTTCTTTTAGTCTTTTAATTAAATAAGATCTTAACTCATATTCATATTTATGAATTTTATCAAAACCAATATTTAACAAATATTTAATAACATATCCAAAGCCAATTACACCAGCTATATTAGGAGTACCAGCTTCTAAAAGTTCAGGCATACCTTTATATAATCTATTACCATCTGTCGCAAATTCGGCATTCATTCCCCCACCAAAAATAATTGGCTTAATCTCATTCAAATAATCCTCTTTTAAGTAAATGACTCCGACTCCAGTAGGACCGCACATTTTATGTGCTGAAAAAGTTAGAAAATCAATATCTAAATCTTTTACATCGATTTTCATATGTGGAACACTTTGAGCTCCATCACACAAAACTTTAATACCATTTTTATGCGCAAGAGCAGTTATTTCTTTTAATGGCCTTATATCACCTACAACATTACTAACGTGGGCCATAGCAATGACTTTAGTATTAGGTGTAATTGCTTTTTTAACATTTTCTAAAGTAACTTTATGATTTTCATCTAATTCAATATATTTTATCTTAATTCCTATTTCATCACTTAATTCAAACCAAGGCAAAATATTTGAAGCGTGTTCACTTTTTGTAAGAAGTACTTCATCACCTTTTTTTAGTTTATTTTTAAAATACCCAAATACTATCTTATTTATTCCATCGGTAGTTCCACTAGTAAAGGCAATCTGTTTTGTCGTATTAGCATTTATAAGTTTTCTAACAAGCTCACGCACATTTTCATATTCGGCACTAGCTTTTAGGCTAAGAGCATAATCGCCTCTATGAGCGTTTGAACTATAATAATTATAATAATCACTTATAGCCTCTGATAAAACTTTAGGTTTTAAGGTAGTGGCTCCATTATCAAAATAAATAATACCTGTTTTAAGTATTTCAAAATCTTCTCTATGCATCTAATCACCTCCAATACTGATTTATAATTTTTTCCATAACCTCTTCATAAGGTTTAATACCATTAAGTAAAAATCCTTTAATAATTAAATTTTCAGCTTCTGTTTGATGAATTCCCCTACTCATCAAATAAAACATTTCATCATCATTACATTTACCAATATGCGCACTATGACTAGCAATAACATCATTTTCATCAATAAATAAATTAGGTCTTATTGTGCATTTATTATCAGTTAAATTAATAATACGATTATTTTGACTTACTATACAATCTGTATTATTTTTAGGAACAAAACCAGAAACGTCAAATTTTAAAGAACCATCTTTAATATTTACACCATTATTTATAATATGACTTTCAGTGTTTTTAGCATTGTGATAGACCATAAGTTCATAATTTTCTTCATCAATACTTATTGTTTTTAGTAAATAATTTACTTTAGCTTCCTTGCCATTTAAATTTAAAACTGAAAGTTCTTTTATTTTTTTAGCATCACATATTTTACAAATATTTAAATTAGCTTTTTCTTCAATAAAATATTTATAACTTAGTTTATATTTTCCATCTTTTTTTATTTCATACAAATTAGCTTTTACTTTTTTTGGAATATTTATAATAATATTTAATTTTAATTTTTTAGTATTAGTGCATTCTAATAATAAATCAGAGTCGTGAATAAAATTTATAGTAATTTCTCTTATACCAGAAAATGTTTCACTTAAAGATGCTTTAATATTATCATCTAAAGTTGTATTTATTTCATCTTCCACTATTACTATTTTATTCATCTTTAACTTTTTCCTTTATAACACTAGTACTAGATTCTTTAATTTTATCATATCCCTCTTCTTCAATTACCTTAACTAAAGTAGCATCACCACTTTTAATTATCTTTCCATTCATCATAACGTGAACATAATCTGGTTTAATATAATCTAAAAGTCTTTGATAATGCGTAACTAATAAAATAGCTGGCATTTCTTTCTTATAATATTCCATAACACTTTTACCAACAATTTTTAAACTATCAACATCTAAACCTGAATCAATTTCATCCAACATTACAATACTAGGCTTTAAAATATGCATTTGAAGAATTTCATTTTTCTTTCTTTCGCCGCCGGAAAAGCCTTCATTAATACCTCTATGAATCATATCTTTATTCATTTTAAGTTTATCGACATTTTCATCTAGTTCTTTAATAAAGCTATAAAGTTTAAAATTTTCATCCTTGCTTCTTAAAGCAGTTCTTAAAAAATCAGCGTTACTAACGCCTTCTATTTCCATTGGCATCTGCATTCCTAAAAATATCCCAAGTCGCGCTCTTTCATCAACTGGCATTTCCGTTATATCAATATCGTTAAAATAAATTTTACCTTCGATTATTTTATAATTATTATCTCCCATAATCACTTTAGTTAAAGTTGATTTTCCAGTTCCATTTGGACCCATAATAGCGTGAATTTCACCTGATTTTATTTCGAGATTAAAACCTTTTAAAATTGTTTTATTATTAACTTTAACTGTTAAATTTTCCATTTTTAGTTTATTCATTTTAATCACCTATCAGTATTTTATCACCTTTTTAAATAATTTTGTATAAAAATAATAAAAAATACCTATAATAATTTAGAATATTCGCAGATATTCACGTTAAAAAGGGTTTTTATAAAACCTTTTTTTATATATAAGGAAAGTGCGTTTTTTTAAGAAAATAATAAGTATTTTTAATAAAATGTGGTATACTTAATATGGGTGATAAAAATGGATTGTATTTTTTGTAAAATTATAAATGGTGATATTCCATCATTTACTTTATATGAAGATGATTTAGTTAAGGTATTTTTAGATGTAAATCCAGTTACTAATGGCCACGCCTTAGTGGTTCCTAAAAAACATTATAAAGACTTACACGATATTCCTAATGATACTTTACTTCATATTATGGAAACGGCTAGAAAGATGGATAAACTTTTTCAAGAAAAATTAGGTGCAGAAGGACTTACTTTAATACAAAATAATGGTCTTCCACAAGAAGTTAAACATTTTCATCTTCATTTAGAACCTAAATATTCACATAAAGATGAAATTATGAATGTTGAAGATGTATATAATCAAATAATGCATTAAAAAAACAGCATATGCTGCTTTTTTAATGTATAACTTTAGTATAATGGCATTTAGGATAATTTTCACATCCGATAAATTTGCCATATTTACCTTCTCTTTCCGTAAGATTACTTCCGCATTTTGGGCAAATCATATTATCCGCAAGTTCTTTATCATTAGCTTTTCTTTTCATAATTTCCTTAGCGTGATCTTCTTTTGCTTTTTTATCAGTAAGATTATTAATTAAAATTTTACCGGCTAGTTCATATAAATTAAAATCATTGGTTATGTCAGTATGATTTAAAATTTCCTTTTCAAGATAATCCATTTGAACAACTATTTTTTTAGTATTAACTTTAAATTCACAATTGTTAGATAAACAAACTACTGGAATAAAATATTTTTCTTCTATTTTTAATAATTCTGATAAAGTCTTAACGTGATCATAATTTTGACGTATCGGATTATAAAAATAATATTTCTTACCCTTTATAAATTGAAGCCAATTTTCATTTTGTTCACTACCTCTTATAATACCCATATAATTTTTAGTTTCAATAACAAATATACCATAATTAGATAAAACAATATGATCAATTTGATGAGTTCCAGATGAATTTCTAATTAAAATATCATTTAAAACAAGATATTTATTTTGTGGAAGTTTTTCTAAAATACCTTTTACTGTTTGCTCTCCTAATATTCCTCTAACCTTAGAGTAGCGTAATACCGTGGCCATTATAATTACGATTGTAGCTATTCCAATAGCAACTAGCCATAAATATAAATATAAATTTATCATCATACTATTCACCAATTTTATTGTATCACAAAAAAACAATTTATTAAATTATATTAATTTATAGTTGTAAACCAAATGCCCAAAAAAGTCATCTAAACTGTTTTAGATAACTATCTTTTCTTTTTAGTTAAAACAAATGGTTTAATTTCTTCATATATAAATTCGATTTTATCAATTTCTTTATTAGTGTGAAAATGTCCGCAATACCATTTTTTATAGTCGGTACGTTCTTCAATTTCATCTAAAAAATGTTCTGTCCTATTATCAATTAATTCTTGATCATATCCATA
>CANQNL010000065.1 GCA_947625215.1 uncultured Bacilli bacterium
ATTAAAATCATAGTATAATGTTAATAACAGTTAATTTTTATACCAAATTACCAGCTAATAGTGGTTGTAAATATCTACGCCACCCACTCCAAAATGTAAAATTGTCGCACTAAAGGTGTGGCTTTTTTTAAAATATAAAAACTACTAATTTATACCAATTATTAGTTATAAATATTATATTAAAAAAGTGAGCCATATGTGGTTCACTCTTTTAATTATAATTTTTCTTTATAATTTATCTATTTTATTTCACAACTAGCGCCATCTTTTTCAGCTGCTTCTTTACTACTTTCTAAAGTACTATTGTCATTTTTTATACCTTCAAAGCCTTGTTCTTTTAATGCTTCTTCACTAGCGTTTTCAACATCAATATCTAAAATTGTACTATATTCATAGTTCTGATCATCTTTTTCAACTTTTAAACTAACGCCATCTTTGTCAAATTCTTTGTTTCCTTCATCCATTGTTTTTTTAAATTCTTCCCAATTTTCCTTTACATTAGAATCATTAATTTTTGTATTAACTTCCATTGTCATATGTTTTAACTTATCATTTTTATAAGTCATAGAAATTACTTGTTCAATATCCATTCCTTCTTGATCTTGGGTAGTGGTACAAACCAATTTTTGTTCTTTTTCCTCGGTCTTTCCGCAGCCTGCAATACTAAATAGGAACACTCCGCATAATATTACCATTAAAATTTTTTTCATTTTTTTACAACTCCTTTATTTTTATATATTATACCATATAATTAAATGTTTTTAAATATTAAATTGTTTTTTATAAACACTTAAGATATAAAAAATAGTTTTAGCAATTTTAAAACTATTTTTTAAAGAGAAATTTATCTTACATTTCCATTTTAATTAATTTTTCTGTTTTTTCATTTGCGGTAATTGTTAATTTTCCTTTATATAATTTCTCATAATTATAAACTTTTTTATGTTTTAAATTATTTATAAAAATATCATAACCATTTTTAGTTGCAACAAAATCATCAATATCATTATCTATATAAATATAATCTTCAGTTCCAGGTACGCATTCATCTTCGCGATATTCACAATCCTCAGTAATGGTTTCTTTTGTAATATTTATATGATTAAAATCTTTATAATATTCAATATCTAGTTTAACTTCTCCATCTTTCATACTATTATCAGTTAATAATTCAACATCCTCTTTAAAAGCAAAATCAACATAATGAATACTAGTTACTTTATCTAATTCCATATTTTTGGTTTTTACTACAGTTTCAATTTTATTTGGAACTTCATCATAATATTTAATACTCATAATTGCATTTGTAAATAAAATGCCACCAATAATAATTATTATAATACTAATAATAGGAGGAATAATACTTATTTTACCTTTATTTATTACTAGATTAAACAAAATAACAATAATATAAGTAATTAATCCTGTAATACCTACCATCATAATTACTAAGCCGGCTAAATCTAAACCTTGAAGCAAATATACAACTGATATGACTAAACCAATGATACCAAATATATCTATAAAGATAATTGGAATAATCACCCAAATAATTACAAATATTTTAATTATAAATAATAATATGTCACTAATAGTTGTCCCGTTATTTTTCTTTTTAGGACTATTATTAATTTTTTTTACTTCTTCCTTAATTTTATCATTTTTAATTTTACTATTTTTCACTTTACTATCTTCTTTTGTAAAATAACCTTTAAACATTGATGATATTAACATTACAATTAATAAAATATAAATGACAAATAAGAAAATCATCCAAAATAACGATAAAACTTCCGCAAATGGAGAAAAAGTATGTGAAAAAATATCTTCTCCAATATTCGTAAATACATCCAGTACCCAAGCTAAAACCATTGCCGTTAATAAAGTTATAAATACTTTTATAACGATTTCAATTACAAGGGCTAAACTAATATTATTAACGCTTGTAAAACGATTAGCTATTTTCTTAGAAAAATCAGCGATTATGCCTGCGCCTTCTTTAATAACGGCTTCACTTTTTTTGCCAAAACTTTCTTTTTTATCATTATAATTAGGATTTATTTTATAAGCTTTTAAGATTTCTTTAACTAAATCATCTAAATTACCAAAATCTTTTACAGCCTCTTTTTCTGTTTCCCCGTTTTTAACTTTTTCATTTATAGTATCTGTGTATTCACTAATAATATCTTCTTTTTCATCTTCTTCTAATACTGATAATTTTTTAGCTAAAGCATCTAAAAATTCTTTCTTATTCATTTTTACCACGCTCCTTTATAAAATCATTTACTGATGAGGAAAATTCTGTCCACGTCTTTTTAAGCTCTTTTAATCTTTTTCTCCCAAGTGTTGTTAGCTTATAATATTTCCTTGAAGGGCCTTCTGTAGATTCTACTAAGTATGTTTCAAAATACTTTTCATTAGTTAGCCTTTTTAATAATGGATATATGGTACCTTCATTAACATCTACAACTTTAGAAACTTCTAAAACCAGTTCATAGCCGTACATATCACGAGCACTTACCGATAATAAGACAATTAATTCAAGTACGCCTTTTTTAAATTGTGAGTTCATATATCACCTCTTCAATTACATTGTATACTAACTACCTTGCATTGTCAAGTACTATTAAATAAAAAGTAGTGAATTTACAAAAAAACAGAAAATAAATTCTGTTAATATTTTTTGCCTATTTTTTTCTTACCTAATAAAGAAGCTTTTTTAATAACATCCCGGCCATATTTATCTTTTATTTTATCTACTACTTCATCTAATTGTTTATTTTGACTTAAATTATTGCCTTTATCAAATAGTGAAGTTTGATAAGTAAGTTCATAGGTTAAATCATCTAAACTTAAACCAACTAGTCTAATCGGATCATCTTTCCACATTTCATCTAATAGTTTTTTTGCTGTTTCATAAACTTTTAAAGTATTATTTGTGGCATTTTTTAATTTTATTTGATGGGAATAACTTTTAAAGTTTGAATCTTTAAGAATTACTCTTACAACGTTTGCATATCTTTTTTCACGTCTAAGCTGCGCTGTTAAATTTTCGCTTATAGCTTCAATAATCTCTAAAACCTCTTCTTTATGAATCAAATTATGATTTAAAGTTGTACTGTTGCTAAGACCCTTAGTAACTGTTTTATCTTTTTCAATATTTCCATTATCAATACCATTAGCTGATTCAATTAATTTGGAAGATTGATTTTTAAAATATGGATATAGAAATTCTACACTACATCTACTTAAATCGCCGATCGTATTAATATTTAATTTTTTTAATTTTTCAGCCGTTCTTTTACCAACTAAAAATAAATCGCCAATTGGTAGTGGTTTCATTTTTGTATCAATTTCATTTTTAAACAAAGTATGAACTTTATCTGGTTTAGTAAAGTCTGAAGCCATTTTTGCACATAATTTATTATTAGCAATGCCTACGTTAACCGTAAAACCCAAAGTCTTTTTTATTTCATCTTTTAATTTATAAGCAAACTTTATTTCATCACCATATAAATGTTTAATTGGTGTATAATCTATAAAACATTCATCAATACTCATCTTTTGAATATCTGGAGTATATTTACCTATAAGTTCAAATAGGCTATCACTCATTTTTTTATACCATTTATAATTTGGTTTATATACTTTTAAATTAGGGCATTTCTTTCTTGCCATAAATATTGGTTCGGCTGTTACAACGCCTAATTTTTTTATTGGAGTGGATTTGGCTAAAACTATACCGTGACGTTTATTATCTTCATCACCGATAATAGCATATGAATTTCGGATATCATATTTATAACCTTCTTTTAATAAAAGGACAGCTGTCCAAGATAAAAAAGCATTATTAACATCGATATGCATTATAATTTTATCCATAATCCTCACCAATTTTATTATATCATAGTTTATTAAAATACTTCATTACCAATTTGTAGAAAAACTAGCTTTAATTTAAAGCTAGTTTCAACTTATATTAATCTACATAATTTGTAATTGTATAAGGATCAGACTGCTGACCTGTACCACTTAATAATATATCAGGTTTTAAATAAACGACTGGAACAACTTCAGAACTATCGGCTGCCCATACCCCAATATTGTCAAAAGAACCAGCACTATATATTGCAATCACTCCTGCGAAAGTATTAGGTCTATCGTTATAACCAGTTATATAAATTGGCGAAAGTGTCCAATAAATTATTTTATGATTCATCCATTGCGTGCTAGTACAACTTGAAATATTTGTATCAGTTAGTTTAAATGTTCCACATAAATTAGTATTCGAATTTGCCTTTATATAATCAGAAGCTTGAATTAAACCAATGTAAGAACTTGAAGAATATTCTTTTTCATTTAATATTTGAGTTGAAAGATCTGAGTTTTCCCACACAACCGCTCCATAATAAAATTTATGATTTTGAATTGCTGTTTTATTAGTGGAAATTTTATTATAATATGTTTCGTTTAAATATGTTTTTAAACTTGAATCAGTTTCAACATTTCCAGAATAACCATTATTACTAAATGTTGGCGTTTTAGCCCACGCATTACAACCATGCCATATATTTCCTTCTTGAGATTTAGAACAAAATCCGGTTGTCCTTTTACCGGCTGTATCAAAGGGTTGATTTCCAATAGATGATGTTTTCATTATTTTAATAGTTCCATCCTTTTCTACTGATATTATTCTCCAACCTGCAGCTTCCCCATTAAAGGTTATGTAATTATTGGGATTTCCTCCTTTATAAACATATCTTCCATCTTCATAGGTATCAGCATATAA
>CANQNL010000066.1 GCA_947625215.1 uncultured Bacilli bacterium
AGATGCTTATATTCCTGGCGAAGGACATAACTTACAAGAACATAGTGTTGTTTTAGTTCGTGGTGGACGTGTTAAAGACCTAATCGGTGTTCGTTATCACGTAATCCGTGGAACAATGGATACAGCCGGAGTTGATGCTCGTCGTCAAGGACGTTCTAAATATGGTGCTAAAAAACCAAAAAGTAATTAGAAGGGAGGATTAACAAATGCGTAAAAGACGTGCTGTTAAAAGAGATGTTTTAGCAGATCCTATTTATAATTCAAAATTAGTAACAAGATTAATTAACCAAATTATGCAAGATGGTAAAAAAGGAACTGCTCAAACTATTTTATATAATGCTTTTGATATGATAAAAGAAAAAACTGGTGAAGAACCAACTGTAGTTTTTGATAGAGCTATGGAAAATATTAAACCAGCTTTAGAAGTTAAAAGTAGACGTGTTGGGGGAGCTAACTATCAAGTACCAATTGAAGTTAAGGCTGATAGAAGTCAAGCTTTAGGTTTACGTTGGCTTGTTCAATATGCTCGCCTAAGAGGTGGCCATACAATGGCTGAAAATTTAGCAAATGAAATTATAGATGCTTCAAATGGTGTTGGAGCAGCTGTTAAAAAACGTGAAGATACTCACAGAATGGCCGAAGCTAATAAAGCGTTCGCTCATTATAGATGGTAATAAGAAAGGAAAAAGAATATGGCTCGTGAATATAGTTTAGAAAAAACACGTAATATTGGAATAATGGCTCATATCGATGCGGGAAAAACAACAGCAACCGAAAGAGTTTTATTCCATACTCATAAAATCCATAAAATTGGTGAAACTCACGATGGAGAATCACAAATGGACTGGATGGAACAAGAACAAGAACGTGGTATCACTATTACTTCAGCTGCCACAACTGCTTATTGGAAAGGTTACAGATTAAATATAATCGATACTCCAGGGCACGTGGATTTTACAGTTGAAGTACAAAGAAGCTTGCGTGTATTAGATGGTGCGATTACTGTTTTAGATGCACAAGCTGGTGTAGAACCTCAATCAGAAACTGTATGGCGTCAAGCTGATGACTATAACGTACCTCGTATGTTATTTGCTAACAAGATGGATAAAATGGGTGCTGATTTTGCCTACACATTAGATTCAATTGATAAGTTATTAGGTGTTAATGCCAAAGCAATCCAGTGGCCAATTGGGGCTGAGAGCGAATTTAAAGGTATTATTGACCTAGTTACAATGAAAACTTACGAATATGATGGAAAAGAAGAAGAAGAACCAAAAGAAATTGAAATTCCAGATGATTTAAAAGCTGTTGCTGAAGAAAAGAGAAATGAACTTATCGAAGCAATTGCGGAATTTGATGACGACTTAATGAATAAATATTTAGAAGGTGAAGAAATTCCTGTTGACTTAATTAAAAAAGCCATTAGAAAGGGTACTCTTGCAGTTGAATTCTTCCCAGTTATGTGTGGAACTGCTTTAGGAAATAAAGGTATTAAATTATTATTAGATGCCGTTATCGATTATATGCCTGCTCCAACTGATATTGAAGCTATTAAAGGAACTGATTTAAATGGTAATGAAATTGAAAGACATCCTGATGATAAAGAACCATTCTCAGCTTTAGCCTTTAAAGTTATGACAGATCCATTTGTTGGAACATTAACATTCTTTAGAGTGTATTCTGGTCATTTAACAAGTGGTTCATATATCTTAAATGCTTCAAAAGATAAAAAAGAAAGAATTGGTCGTATCTTACAAATGCACGCTAACGATAGAACAGAAATTAGTGAAGTTTATACTGGAGATATAGCTGCTGCTGTTGGACTTAAAAATACCACAACTGGTGATACATTATGTGATGAAAAACACGCCTGTGTTTTGGAAAGTATGGAGTTCCCAGATCCTGTTATGGAACTTGCTATCGAACCTAAATCAAAAGGCGATCAAGATAAGATGGGACTTGCTTTACAAAAATTAGCTGAAGAAGACCCAACATTTAGAGCTTCAACTAATCCAGAAACTGGTCAAACAATTATCGCTGGTGTTGGTGAACTACACTTAGATATTATTGTTGATAGAATGAAAAGAGAATTTGGAATTGAAGCTAATATTGGACAGCCTCAAGTTTCTTATAGAGAAACTCTTACTCAGGCTGGTGACTGTGAAGGAAAATATATTAAACAGTCTGGTGGTCGTGGACAATACGGACACGTATGGGTTAAATTTGAACCAAATCCAGAAAAGGGTTATGAATTTGTTGATGCTATTGTTGGTGGTGTTGTTCCAAGAGAATATATTCCAGTAGTAGATAAAGGCCTTCAAGAAGCTCTTCAAACAGGTGTACTTGCTGGATATCCAATGATAGATGTTAAAGCTACATTATTTGATGGTTCATATCACGATGTTGACTCATCTGAAATGGCCTTTAAAGTAGCCGCTAGTTTAGCTTTAAAAGAAGCTAAAAATAAATGTAAACCTGTATTATTAGAACCAATAATGAAGGTTAATGTCAGAGTTCCTGAAGAATACTTAGGAGCTGTTATGGGTGATATTACATCACGTCGTGGTCGTCCACTTGGTCAAGAAGCTAAAGGTAATTCATTATCTATTGACGCAATGGTACCACTTTCAGAGATGTTTGGTTACGTAACAACTTTACGTTCAAATACTCAAGGAAGAGGTAATTACACGATGACGTTTGATCATTATGAAGAAGTTCCAAAGAATATTTCTGAGGAAATTATCAAAAAAAATGGTGGAAACTAGGCTAAAACACTTGAAATTTTAGTCTATACTTGCTAAAATTAAATATGAAATAAATAAAGGAGGAAAATAATTATGGCAAAAGAAAAATATGACCGTTCAAAACCACATGTTAATATTGGTACAATCGGACACGTGGATCACGGTAAAACAACGTTAACTGCTGCTATCAGTAGTGTACTTTCAAAGAAAGGATTAGCTAAATTCGAAGATTATGCAGAAATTGATAAAGCTCCAGAAGAAAGAGAACGTGGAATTACCATCAATACTGCTCATATCGAATATGAAACAGAAAAAAGACACTATGCTCACGTAGACTGTCCAGGACACGCAGACTATGTTAAAAATATGATTACTGGTGCTGCTCAAATGGATGGTGCTATCTTAGTTATTGCTGCTACAGATGGACCTATGGCTCAAACTCGTGAACACATCTTACTTTCACGTCAAGTTGGAGTACCTCGTATGGTTGTATTCTTAAACAAATGTGATATGGTTGACGATGAAGAACTTTTAGACTTAGTTGAAATGGAAGTTCGTGAATTATTAACTGAATATGGTTATGATGGAGATAATACTCCAATTATCAGAGGTTCAGCTTTAAAAGCTCTTGAAGGAGATCCTGATGCTGAAGCTAAGATTATGGAACTTATGGATGCTGTTGATAACTGGATTGAAACTCCAGAAAGAGACGATGCTAAACCATTCTTAATGCCAGTAGAAGATGTATTTACTATTACTGGTCGTGGAACAGTTGCTACAGGACGTGTTGAACGTGGTAAACTTTCACTTAACGAAGAAGTTGAAATCGTTGGACTTAAACCAACTAAAAAATCAGTTGTTACTGGAATTGAAATGTTTAGAAAACAATTAGACTATGCTGAAGCAGGAGACAATGCTGGAGTATTATTACGTGGTATTGCTCGTGAAGATATTGAACGTGGTCAAGTTATTGCTAAACCAGGATCAGTTACTCCACATACTAAGTTTAAAGCTCAAGTTTATGTACTTAGTAAAGAAGAAGGTGGAAGACATACTCCATTCTTCAGTAACTATCGTCCACAATTCTACTTCCGTACTACAGACGTTACAGGTGTTATTGAACTTCCAGAAGGAGTTGAAATGGTAATGCCAGGAGATAACGTTGAAATGACTGTTGAATTAATAGCTCCAATCGCTATTGAAAACGGAACTAAATTCTCTATCCGTGAAGGTGGTAGAACAGTTGGTTCAGGAAACATTTCAGAAGTTATTGAATAATAATTAGACTGACAATTGTCAGTCTTTTTTAATACTTTTTTGTTTAGAGTGGCAAATATATGATATAATTTAATTGAGTATTAATAATACCCAAAACAGTAGTGAATATAAAATAAAAAAATGGGAAAACTAAACTTAGGAAAGAAATATTTTCATTAAAGCCCTGAAAATACTTGCCAAAAACCTGGGGGGGG
>CANQNL010000067.1 GCA_947625215.1 uncultured Bacilli bacterium
TAGTGTTCCTTTTTTTAAATAAACATCATCACCTATTTTGTAATTATGTTTTTTAGGTTTATAATTTTCTTTTAAATCATAATATATTTCAATTTGCTTTAAAAATATTTCTTTTGATTTTCCTTTTAATCTTTTTTTAGTTTCTTCAATATAATCTTTCTTTTCCATACGTAAGGTCCTCTTATTCTACTATTACTTTTCCATCTAAATTACAAATGTAAGCATTAGGTAAAAGTTCTTTTATTTTATCTAACTTTTCTTTATCTTTTTCATAGTCTCTTCCAACAAGTATTCCTTCTATTAAAGCAGCTGGAATTCCAAATAGAATTGCACTTTCTCTATCGGTAAAGAAAGCATTTTTATTTTTTCTATCACGAATAAAATTTTTATAAGAATACCATTTATTGTTATTAACAAAAGGTTTTACATCTTTATCATTTATTTTTAAAGATAAAATATCCCCATTCATTATCTCTGTATCACCATCAAATATAATCCCAATTTGAACTGTATTTTGGATATGTGAAGGCATAAATCTTGCTTCTTTTGTCTGCTCTATATACCATCTATAACAATTTTTATCTTTATGAAGAGTATCCATTAAAGTTGGCATTTTACTTAATGGTATTACTTTAACTTCTTCATAATCATTTTCGCCTTTTATGCTTATAGTGCCACCACTATAAAAATCAATATAGTCTTTTAAATAATAATCTTTTTGTAAGTTCCATACACCAACACTACTTGGATATTTAGCATCTCTTCCATCAATAAACCAGCTTGAAAAAAGGCCATCTTTTACAATAGTTTCTAAACCTTCTAAATTTTTATAAGTTCCGTGAAGTAGTGTTCCTTTTTTTAAATAAACATCATCACCTATTTTGTAATTATGTTTTTTAGGTTTATAATTTTCTTTTAAATTGTAATAAGTTTCAATTTGCTTTAAATATATTTCTCCTGATTTTCCTTTTAATCTTTTTTTAGTTTCTTTTATATAATCTTGTTTTTCCATACTGGCTCCTATTCTACAGCTTCTAAAAAATCATTAAGACTTTTATACCACTCAAACATTTTACTTTTTTTGTTCACATATTTTTCATATTCTTCTTTAGTATAATTTTTGTTGGTTTCTTGCCATCTTTTTATACATCTATCATAACAAGTTTCTATACTTGTTCTCATAACAATAATTTTGCCTTTTAAAATAGATGGATCTTTTATGTTTCTATATTGTGCTGAATCAATTACTACTATTTTATCACTATCTTTAAAATAATCTAAAACTTTTAAGTAAAATTCATCAAAATTAGTAAACAAATAGTCTTTGGGTTTACCTTTAAATATTGTTCTTAATTCAGCGCTTTCTTTATTTTCTGATGGTTTATCACTAAATACAATGTCAGTATCAATAACAATATATTTATCATCTTTTATATATTTATTACTAAAATAAGATTTCCCACTGCCAGATTCTCCTGTTATATTTATTATCTTATCATCAGTTAAATCTTTTTCAAATGGTTTTTTATCTACAAACCTACTAATTAACAAATCTGATTTTATTTCATTTAGATATTTCATTATTTCGTTATCCACATCCATATTACCATTTTCAGTATAGTGACCAGGCATGTGAAAATCATTCCATTCACTTAATACTAAATCTATATTACTTTTATTTACTTTATCTTTAATTATTTGTAAGCAAGTATTTTTATAACCTCTTATAGCGCATCCGGCTAATGATTTATAATATGATTTTTCTAGTAAATCTGATTTTAAATAAAATTCCATTGCAAGTTCATCAGTCACTGGTCTTGGATTAGATATAATTATTTTATTTGCTCTAAATACGCCATGCGGGGCTGATTCATTAGGACAATCAATTATTTCAGCATCTTCTGGTATTTCTACATCATAGATAGTATCTCCACGAACTAACCATCTTAAAATTTTATCCTCAGTAGAAAAATTAAATCCTCCCATTTCTTTTGGATTTTCAGCTTGTGGATTCCAAACATCAGCAATAGTTACATCATTTAATTTATATTTAACATTACTATTTGCGCCAGAAGTAGTGCCAAACATAACTTTTAAAAATTTTTTATTTTGCATATAACTAATCCTTTCTTTCACTTAAATTATATTTTAGATTCATTTATTAGCTTTAATTTTTACAATATAACTTGTAGCAGCACCATAGGAAGCCTTATAATGTTTATCTACTTTACCACCAGCACGAAGAATCATTTTTTTAGATGGAATATTTTTATCATCACAGTTTACTCTAACCTGCTTCATACCTAGTTTTTTGCACTCCATAAGTCCTAATTTTAAAATTATATTTCCATAACCTTTACCATATTCACTTTTTCTAATTTTATAAAATATTTGACTGCCACTATTCATCCAAAAATCATTAAATGTTGTTCTGATTCCAAATTCTCCTATAGGCATATCATCAATATATAGTATATATCTATTAGTAGTTGAATTAATTTTTGGATTTAATTCCGTTTCTTCTTTTATAAAATCACTTATAATATTTTTATATTCTTTATAACTTTTATTTAATATCGGATTGGATGAACGAAAATTTATATCTTCAATGTCTTGATACATTTCATATTCAGCCTTTCCCATATTTTTATTTAATTTTATAAGTTCTGCTTTATTCATTTAAAGAGCGCCTCCCTAGTTCAATAACCCTACGTCTTATTAGATAAGCTATTTTCATATTACTTTCTCCCATACTAATTATATCAAACTCTTAATTTAAATTAAAGTTTTGCTATATAAAATACGTCAAACAAAGTAAAGCAATAAGCCTATCATTGTTGCCTGCAACTTTTATTTTTGTGATATTTATTATATAATAACAATAGGTGATGATATGAAACAAAATGCAATAATATTTGATATGGATGGTTTAATGTTTGATACCGAAACGTTGTGGCAAAGAGTATGTCATAAAACACTTCAAGATTTTGGTTATGTATTTGATGCTAGCTTTAATACCATAGGCTTAAATCAAGATGATATGAAAAAGCACTTTGTTCAAAAATATGGTCCAAAATTTCCTATAGAAAAATTTAAAAAGGCCTATACTAAAAATATGGATGAAATTATTATCAATGAAGGCATTAAGATAAAAACAGGTTTAATAGAATTGTTAGACTATTTAGTGACTAATAATTATACTTTGGCTATTGCCTCATCTACTGATTTTAAACGTATTAAATGGTATTTAAAATGCACCAACATTGATGAAAATATTTTTAAATTAATTGTAAGTGGTCAAGACTTTGATAAAGGTAAACCAAATCCAGATATATTTTTAAAAAACTGTGAGCTTTTAAAAACAAATCCTTGTGATACTTTTGTTTTAGAAGATTCTAAAAAAGGCATTGAAGCAGCTTATAAAGCCGGTTGCATACCTATTTTAATTCCTGACATTGATGTGATAGATAATCGTACGAGAAAAATGGCTAGATATGAATTCAAATCATTAAAAGAGGTAATCACGTTTTTAAAGGAGAAATAAATGTTAATAAAAAGATTTAGTGAACTTGATAGATTATATCAAACTCTTAATTTAAATTAAAGTTTTGCTATATAAAATACGTCAAACAAAGTAAAGCAATTAAAGCTAGGATTAACCTAGCTTTAATTTTATTATTTACTTCTTCCATTAGTTTCAGGATTTTGTTCAACATACTTATCAAAATCAGACCATAGTTGATTTCTAGCTTAAGTTTTTTGTTCTGGAGTTAAATTAGGGTTTTGATTTATTGACTGTTCTAACATTGGATAATTATCAAGATTATTATCAATTTCTTGTCTTTGGTGTTATCATCATTGTTTTTTATTGTGAAGTATATTTTTTAAGTAATTGCGTTAATTTCTCACTTGCTTTAATATTTTTATTAGTTGCTTCCTGTTCTCTTTT
>CANQNL010000068.1 GCA_947625215.1 uncultured Bacilli bacterium
CCTATTAAAATGTTCCTTCCTTTATTTCTTTTAATTGAAATCCATGCATTTTTTAATATAAACATAATTTTCCTCCTTCAAAACAATATTATTTTATGATGCAAATATTAAAGAAACATTAAAAAACATTAACTTTTTTTGTTAATGTTCACTAATTTTAAATTTAACTTCAAATGTAGTATAACCATCTTTAGAATAAGCTTTGATATTACCATCATGAGATAATACAATATTCTTAGCAATGGCAAGTCCTAAACCATACCTTCCACTTTTACGATTATGACTTTTATCATTTCGATAAAATCTTTCAAATATTTTTTCACATTCACAAGGTGGTATAGCATCACCCTTATTAATTACTTGTAATTTTATTTGGTATTTATCACTTGTTAAATTAACTTTAATTTTACTATTTTTTAATCCATGACTAATGGCATTATCAATTAAAATAGATACTAATTCATCGATGCTTTCCTTATGACAAAGAAAGTTTATTTTTTCCATAATATTCGTTTCAATAGTTATATTTTTTTCATAGGCCAAACTCTCAAAAGTTAAAGCTCTTTTTTCAATAATCATCGAAAGATCGTTTTTGCTAAAATTTTCTTTTTTTAAATATTCTGTTTTAGATAAATCAAGTAATCTTGTTATTAAATTACTCATTCTTTCTGATTCACTTTTTAAGTTATTAATCCATTTTTCATTTTTCTTACTAACATCTAAACAATCAATACTTGCCATCATAACGGCAAGGGGTGTTTTAAGCTCATGAGATGCATTAGCCACAAATTCTTTTTCTCTATCAAAACTTTTTACAACTGGTTTAGTAATCCACTCGGTTATTTTTTTAGAAATGAAGTAAATAACTAATTCTAAAACTCCTACTAATAATATAGAAATAAGTAAGTTAATAAGAAGCATTTTTCTTGTATTAGCAATATTTACAATCGTTAAGGAATTGTTATTTTCAAAATTATAAGCATAACTTTCTAAATACAAACAACCCATTTTTACTTTGCTATTATTATTACTAGCTATAATATTTTTGGCTTTCGTTATAATTGCATCACTAATATCATTATCGCTATGACTTATTTTATCAACAATATCATTTTTATCATTTAAAATAAAAGTATAAACTTCGTAATCCATAACTTTTCTATTACGAAGCTCATCATCATTTATTGGTTTCATTTCTTTATCAAAAATTTCTGGTCTTTTGGTTGTTAAATTTTTCATTCTTGTTAAATTATTTAAGATGCCAATATATTCTCTATGATATGTTTGAACATTAAAAAAAGTAGCAAAAAATATAGCAAAGAAAGATATTATAATAAAAATTGTTAAAAAAGTTTTTTTCTTTAAATTCTTCATATCTTTTATCCCTCTATTTTATAACCTAAATTGCGAACGGCTTTAATACTTACTTTTGAACCGATAATTTTTATTTTTTTTCTTAAAAATGATAAATATGCCTCTAAATTATTGGACTCATAATCAGCATCAATTCCCCAAACTTTATCATAAATTTGTTCTTTGGATATAATTTGTTCTTTGTTATTCATAAAATATTCAAGTAATAAGAATTCCCGATAAGGAATATTAATTGATTCATTTGTAAGTTTACAAGTTAGAGTAGAAGTTCGCATATTTAATGATAAATCACTATATTCTAATACATCTTTAACTTTACCAAATCCATTTCTTTTTAATTGAACATTTACTCGCGCCATTAATTCTTCAATATGAAATGGTTTTGTTACATAATCATCGGCTCCTGTGTCAAAACATTTTAATTTATCATCTAATTGTGATTTAGCTGTAAGTATAATAACTTTAGCATTTATATTACTTTCTTTTATTTCTTTTAGTATTTCTAAACCATTCATTTTCGGTAACATTATATCAAGAATGATTAAATCATATATATTTGAAGTGGCCTTATATAATCCATCTTCGCCATCAAAACTTGTATCAACCTCGTATTTTAAAGTACGTAATTTCGTTGCAATAGCATCAGCAATTGCTTCTTCATCTTCAATAACTAAAATTCTCATTTAACCTCCCATTTTTAATTTATAGATTTTTCATTTACATATAATTTATATCCATTAAAATCAATGTTACTATTGCTACTATCAGCATTATCAAAAATAGTTACATAACTATCACTAGTCAATTTTATTTTAGATGTTTTATCTAATTTTAATTTTATTTCTTTAGCAGTATTTTCCCCATTTATTGTTCCTTCGTAATAAGAGTTTTTATTCATCGTCATATCAAGAGTAGAAATAGAATCTATCACAATATTTCCTTTGGCTTCTTGATTTTCCATTACTAACTCTACAATACCACCATTTGAACCATCAACCCCCCAAGAATCTTTTTTTGCTCTTAAAAAGTTACCAGTGGAATCATTATTTATAAACTTATTATTTTTCAATGTGATTTTGGAACTTGTATTAGTAATGTAGAAAGTATCACCTTTATTGGTAGTTATTGTTGAATCGGTAGCACTAAACTCTGATAAACCTGTTGAGGCATCACCACTCATAGATTGATATAGAAATATATTTTTATAAGTTGTAGATTGTCCGTTTAATTTATTATTCGTATCAGTTAATGTTACATTTTCAAGAGTGATTTTATTTTTACCTTCTATTACTACACCTTCGGATGCAGTGGCAATTAAAGATGCGTTTTTGACAGTTATATCAGCAGTTGAATAAATGGTAGGAGAACCAGCTCCAGTTGTTTTATAGCTTCCTCCATCAACACTTATTGTTCCACCTCCACGGTCGGACCTAATAGCGGCACTTGATACACCCGCAGTATTAACGTTAAGATTTTTAGCAATCATAACTCCTCCACCAGTTGTCATAATTCCTCCAGAGTTATCTTTTGTTGTTGTTATAGAAGAATCACTAATCGTTACTTGTGTACCATCACTATTTGTATTATTTGTTGTTGCACTTCCTCCATAACTAAATACACCATTCGCGCCCGTAGCATTAGTGTTTACTATTATATTTTTAAGAGTTAAATTTGCTTTATCTTTGGCAATAATACCTGAATTAATACCATAGAAACTTGTATTATCGCCACCATTTGAATCACCACTTTTATCGACTTTAATATCAGATAAAGTTACATCAATATCTCCACTTACTAAAATAGCATTTTCATCACTTTTCGAGCTTTCATATTCACCACTTTCCTCAGTTGTTGATTTAGTAATTTCTTTTATAGACGAATATGATATATTAGCATTTTGTTCTGCTCCCATACCTTGATTAGAATTATCATTAATATTTGGATTATCTTTAAATTTGTTAGCAACTAAATTTTCAGTGAGTGTTAGTCCACTTGCTAAAATAATTACTCCTAGAATATAGATTATTATTTTATCCGTATTAGAAAATGTTTCTTTTAAAGTCTTTTTATTAAATCCTGACATTATTAGATAAAGAACAATAAGAGATAAAAATAAACTTTCTATCCCAAAAAGAATTAAGCAAACATAGTTTGTATTGGCATTATTTTCTTGTTGTCCTTCCATTTGCTTCATATCGCCATTATTATTTGGCATAGCTGGTGGAGTTTCCATATTATTATCCCCATCAGGTTTCTCTGGTGGTTCTTCCATATTTGAACTACCATTTCCTTGTTCATTATTCATTTCACCATCAGGTTTTTCTGGTGGCTCACCTTGATTATCACCATTAGGCATTTCTGGGGGTTGATTTCCATTTTCACTCATATTTGGCATATTATTACTATTATTATTAGTATTAGATGATTTGTTACTTAAATATCCAGTAAATACAATACTTCCACATAGCAA
>CANQNL010000069.1 GCA_947625215.1 uncultured Bacilli bacterium
GTATCATCGATTAATTTTCTTTTTCCATAAACAGGGTCATTAACTACTGGATGGCCTATATAAGCCATATGCACTCTAATTTGATGTGTTCTTCCTGTTTCAAGCTCAAGTTCAATTAAAGTAGCCTCTTTAAATCTTTTTAAAACCTTAAAATGAGTAATTGCTTCTTTACCTTTTGGATTAATAGCCATTTTTTTCCTATCTACAAGACTACGACCAATTGGGGCATCAATTAATCCTGTATCATTAGGAATAACTCCCCAAACTAAGGCAACATATTTTCTATGAGTTTTTTTAGAAGCTAGCTGTTTGGCTAAAAAATCGTGGGCTTTATTATTTTTAGCAACCATTAATAAACCCGTTGTATAAGCATCAATTCGATGAACAATACCTGGGCGAAATTCGTTTTTATTACTTAATTTACTATGATAAAGTAGTCCATTTACTAAAGTTCCGTGATAATTTCCAGGAGCTGGATGAACAACTACTCCATTTGCTTTATTAACGACAATAACATCATCATCCTCATATACAATATCTAAATCCATCTTTTCAGGTTCAATATTGGTATTTTCTTCTTCGTGATTTACTTGAATATCATCATTAAGGCGAATTATATATCCTCCTTTAGCTTTTTTACCATTAACTAAAACTTCTTCATTTTTAATCATTTTAGTAACACTACTGCGGCTTATATCAAGTGTTTTAGCAATAAAATTATCTAGTCTTTCACCACTTTCACTTACTACTAGTTTCATTTTTATCACCTTTTAACATTAAAACTATCATTATAAATACCGAAATCACAATACACATATCAGCAAAATTAAAGACCGGAAAATTATAACCGAATATATTAAAATCTAAATAATCAATAACATATCCATATATAAGTCTATCAATTAAATTACCAATTATGCCGCCTGCTAAAATACCATAAGTAATTTGTTCTAAAAGTTTAAGTGTTTTTCCCTTTATGAGAAAAAAATAAATTAAAATAAGGGCTACTACACTTAATAATATTAATAGTATTGTACTATTACTTAAAATACTAAAGGCTGCCCCGGTATTATGTAGTAAAGTAATTTGAAAAAAATTATTAATAATGGTAATTCCTTCACCTACAGCTAAAATATTTATTAAAATATTTTTAATAAACTGGTCAAGTAAAACGCATAATACTGTTGTTAATAATATTTTCTTCATTTTCTTCACCAAGCTATATTATACCAAAAATAAAAGAATAGGTCTACTTACCTATCCATTTTAATATTTCTTCTTTTGGCATATATCCAACTTTAATATCAATATTATTACCATTAAAATATATTAAGGTTGGCATACTCATTACACCATATCTTTTACAAAGATTCATATTTTCATCGACATTAACTTTGACAATTTGGATTTCATCTTTAATTTCTTCTAAAATGGGCGCAAGCATTTTACAAGGGCCACACCAAGTCGCATAAAAATCTGCAAGCATCTTTCCACGTGATAATAAATCATCAAAATTATTTTCATTAGCTTCGATTATTTCCATATTTTTCTCCTTATGAATATTTTTTTAATACCTTTTCAGCCCCTGGCATTACTATTTTATCTTTTTCAATTAATTTACGAACAGTACTTGCTTTAACTATATCATATTTTAAGAATAACTCTAAGGTTTTTTTGTTGAACTCATTTGGTTCCATTTTTTCATAGTTGTCTTTTATTTCAGTAAATTCATTAGCAATTACCATTGCATTATCAGCAAATATTGAAAGTACTGGTGTATTATCTAATATTGGTCTTGCAAATTTTGACTGGGTAATAGCGTCATTATTTACAAGTGTTGGTAAAGTTAGAATATATAAAATCATAAATGAAATTACAAAATTTCTAATACCACCGCATAAAGCGCCTAATATTTTAGATGGAATACCTAAAACTACAGTAAATTTTAAAAGACCTTCAAATAAATTAGTGGCAATCATTACAAATTTTAACAAAATCAATAATAAAGTAAAAATTAGTAAAAAAGCAATTAACTGATATAAAGCAATATTTAAAACGGTAATTCCTTTTATTATGCCAAAGAAATCAAAAAATGGTAAATATGGCATTAAAAATTCACCAACAGGATCTTTTAAAATAAATGCTAAAATAAGGACAACTATATAGCCAATACAGCTTACTAGACTTTTTGTAAATCCTTGTTTCCATCCAATTAGCATTCCTAATAGAATAAAAATTATAAATGCAATATCAATTATGTTCATTTTCTAGCCTCCTTAGTTATTATATTATAATTTTATTAAAGTTGCAAGTGAAAATCATATTTGAGTATTACTAATACTCAAATATATTAACTTTAGGTTAATATGTAACTATGTAAACTCAATAAAAACTTTATAAATATCATCATAATCTTTGGTATTATACTATTTTTGTGGTAAAATGTTATTGGTGATATAAATGGCAAAAAATGATGTGAGAACAATTACATTAAAGGTTAGTGAAAATACTAAGGAAAAAATGGTGGAATATTTCAAAGATAAAAAAAGAGCTGTTACACCACCATATGCGGTTTTTCAAGCAAAAGAAGCCGATACAATGGTTACATTATATGAAAGTGGTAAAGCTGTATTCCAAGGCATAAGTGCCGATATTGATGCTGATATGTGGATGCAAATGGAAAAGCATTTAAACCCAAATAAAAAAATGGATGTTAAAAAGGTCAGCAATAATCCTAAAACCAAAAAAACAATAGTTAAACCTTTTGATGAAAAACTATACTACTCTACTTCAATTGGTTCTGATGAAGTTGGAACTGGTGATTATTTTGGCCCAGTTGTTGTAACTGCAGCCTATGTTACTAAAAAGGATATTCCTTTTCTTGAAAAACTTAAAATTAGAGATTCTAAGAAAATGACTGATGAGTATATTTTAAGTGTGGTTCCTGAGATTATTAAAAAAATCTCTTATTCTAGTATGATTTTAACAAGTGAGGAATATAATCAAAAATATAGTGATAAAATTAATTTAAATACGATTAAGGCCATCTTACATAATAAAGTATTATTAGAAATGACTAATATGCATAAAGCTTACGATTACATTGTTGTTGATCAATTTACTGAACCATTTATTTACTATAAATATATAAATAATTTACCTAAGGTTCAAAGAAACATAACCTTTGAGACAAAAGCTGAAGATAAGTGTTTGTCAGTTGCTTGCGCATCTTTAATTAGCCGATATGTTCTAATCAAAGAATTTGAAAAATTATCAAAAAAATTTGGTGTAAAAATGCCTAAAGGAGCTGGAACATTAGTTGATCAAGTTGGTGCTGAACTAGTCAAAAAATATGGCGAAGATATTTTAACTAAAATTGCCAAATTAAATTTTAAAAATACAGAAAAAATAAAAGAATTAGCTAAACACTAATTCTTTTTTATATAAAAATGTCTAGAGTGAGACGTTTAACGATAAAACCGGATTCTTCCAGGTGGGAATTACATTACATACTTTAGGATCCTTAAATTAATAAGTCTTCAACACCATACATAAATTAAATCCCCTATCGCTAACTCGTAGGTTTTTCATAATTGTCCCATTCTCTAGACACTTATATTATAACATATTTTCTTTTAAATATCACTAGTTGTCTTAAAACTTTACATTTTTATTCCCCAAGTTTGACAGTTGAATAATGAAAAAGGAAGAAAAACCTAGAAAAATCTAGTTTTTTTGTGATTTATCTATTGC
>CANQNL010000070.1 GCA_947625215.1 uncultured Bacilli bacterium
ATATAATCCGCCGCAAGCAGCGGGGCTTGTACCCTATTAGCAGGGCCCACAAGGGACCCCACTAATTAGTGTCAATCATTAATTGACTCCTAGATAAACATTTTATATAATAATCATTATGAAAGGAATGATAATATGACTAAGTTTATTTTTGTTAGGCACGGTGAGCCCACATATGATGAAGTTGAAAAATTAGGTTTTATTGGTAGTGGTCTTGATTTAGCGCCTCTTACTGATAAAGGAATTATGGAAGTAAAGGAAACAGCCAAAAACAAAATCTTTGAAAATAGTGATATTTTAATTGCATCACCATATACAAGAACAATGCAAACGGCAAGTATCATCGCTTCTAAATGGGGTTTAGATATAAATGTTGAGCTTTTATTACACGAATGGTTACCTGATATGACATATACCTATAAGGAATCAGAAAAATTTCGTGAAAATTTAAAAATTGCTAGAGAAGAATGGGAAAATTATCAAAATGATCCTAGTTTTAAATTTAGCGATAAATACGAAACCCTTGAAAACGTTAGAAAACGTGGATTATCAGTATTAGAAAAATATTGTGATTATGATAAAGTAATTGTTGTGGCTCACTTAATATTTATTTCAATGTTTTTTAAAGATAAAATTAAATTAAAAACTGGAGAATTTATTGTAACAACAAGTGAAGAACTAGAAAAAAATTTTGATTTTCATCCTAAAAAACTAAAAAAGCACTAGATTATTCTAATGCTTTTCTATTTGTCTATTTATTTCATCTTCAAATTCAGTTTTTAACTCTTCTAATCTTTCTTTAGTCTTAGCTTCAAATCTAACTGTTAAATCAGGACCCGTATTACTAGCTCTTATTAAACCCCAACTTTCTTCAAATTCAACTCTAACACCATCTATATCAATAACTTTATATCCTTTTTCTTTGCAATATTCTTTTACTCCATCAACGATAGCAAATTTATTTTCTTCGGTAACTTTAAATTTAGTTTCATCAGTTGAATAATATTTATTAATACCATCTAAAAGTTCACTAAACTTTTTATCAGAATGCGATAAAATTTCAATTAATCTTAGGCCAGCATATATTCCATCATCAAATCCTTGGTATTTATCTCTAAAAAATACGTGACCTGAATATTCACCACCAAAATCAAAATTTCCTCTTTGCATTTCTAAATTGCAATATGAATTACCGGTTCTATTCATTACCGGTTTTAGACCTAATTTTTCTATTTCATCAATTAAAGCTCTTGAACATTTAACATCAAATAAAGCTTTTCTATTTTTCATATTTTTATTAATGTAGCGATAAACTATAAGCATAATTAAATCAGCACCGATAAAATTTCCATCTTCGTCAACCGCACCTACTCTATCAGCATCACCATCAATACCAATTCCAAAATCATAGTTTAACTCTTTTACCTTTTTACCCAAATCAATCATATTAGTACTGACAGCAGGATCTGGATTATGGTGTGGAAATTCTGGATTACTATCACAATAAAGAAGTTCATAATCAATATCAAACATATCTAATATATTTTTAATTATAATACTTCCAGTTCCGTTGCCACAGTCAACCACTACTTTAATTTTTCTAGGACCTAAATCCACACTTTTCTTAATATTTTTTAAATAATCATTTTTAATATCCTTTTTTATTATTTGACCCTTTTCTTTAGTCCAGAAATCTAACTTATAAGTAAAATCTTTAAAATCTCTAATTAATTTACCATAAGCATTGCCAATTTTAGAAAATGATATTTTAAATCCGTTATATTCTTTTGGATTATGACTAGCTGTTATCATAATTCCAATTGGAACATTATAAAAAATTTTTGAATAATAATACATTGGTGTCGTTACTAAGCCTAAATCAATTACATTCATACCAGTTTCCGTAATACCTTTTACTAAAGCATTATAAAGCATTGGTGAGGATACTCTATTATCGTATCCGACAATCATTTGTTTATGTCCATCTTTGCCCATATAACTTCCGTAACTTTTTCCTATAGTATACGCTACATCTTCAGTTAAATCAGTATAAGCAATACCTCTTAAATCATATTCTCTAAAAATATTAGGATTTATATTATCTGTTAGCTTCATATACACCACCTAATTTTATTATATATTAATTTAACTATTCTAACAATATATTTTTACATAATTGTACAACAATATAATATAATTTATCAGGGGTTATTATGAAAAAGAAAATTATTATTATCACTTTTATTTTAATTATTTTTGGCATTATCATATGGCGGATAAATCCTAAGGAAACTGTAACAAATAGAACTATTAAAATTAATCTAAATGGCCCAAATATAGTAGAGCTTACCCTAGGTGAAAAATATAATGAAGATGGCTATAAAGCTCTAGATAGTATTGATGGTGATATAACTAATAAAGTTAAAGTTAAAAACAATATAAATTATGATAAAGTGGGTAGCTATGAAATAACATACTCAGTTAAAAATGGAAATACAAATGAGGAAATTAAAAGATATATTAAAATTAATGAAAAGCCTAAATATAAAGATAGTTATTCAAAAATAGATAATACCATTCGTGGTTGGTGGAGCGGTAATAAAAAAGATCATACAAGATCTACAGGTGGTGCGGATATAAATGAACTTAAAAAATATAATGCCTATTTTTTAGGTAAAAATGAAAAGGTTATTTATCTAACCTTTGATGAAGGCGCCAATGAAAGTTATATCGATAAAATAGCGGAAGTTTTAGATAAAAACAATGTTAAAGCAACATTCTTTGTCTGTGGTAGTTTTATTTTACACAATCAAGATTTAGTCCGAAAGATGGCTTTAAATGGTCACTCATTTGGTAATCATACTAATAGTCATAAAAGTATGCCTACTTTAGCAACTAAAAAGAACTTTGATAGTTTTATTAATGAACTACAAGTAGTTGAAGATAATTATTTTAAAGTCACAGGTAAACATATTGATAAAATATATAGAGATCCCCGTGGTGAATGGAGTTATAGAGGACTACAAATAGTTAAGGATTTAGGTTATAAAACTTATTTTTATAGTGCTGATTATTACGACTTTGCTGGCGATGTATCTAAAGAGTATGCCTTAAATGAACTACTTAAACGATATCATAATGGCGCTATATATTTAATGCATCCTAAAAATAAAGGTAATTATGAAGCTTTAGATTCATTTATTAATGAAATGAAACAACTTGGTTATAAATTTGATTTAGTAAAAAACATCCCCTAATTTGGGATGTTTATTTTATGGTAATTTTATAACTTGACCTATTTGCAAGGTATTACTAGTAAGTCCATTTAATGTTTTTAAAGTATTGACTGTTGTTCCATATTTATTAGCAATGCTCCATAAACTATCACCTGATACCCTTTTTATGTAGTATTTTTAAATGTAAATATAATATCTATCATCTTATCTTGATAGATATAGATTTTTTCAACTAAATTTATTATTAATT
>CANQNL010000071.1 GCA_947625215.1 uncultured Bacilli bacterium
AGAAAGGGTCTTCTCTAATCCCTCATTTATAATTCCGCCTTCAAATCCACTAGAATCATTCATAGTTCCTAATACTCCGTCTGAAATAATTGAAATTACCGAAATTATTAAGAAAATAACAGCAAGTCTTAAGAATAAAGATAAATATGTTATTACGCTTTCCTTGGCCCATTTTGCTAGTTTGCTATTACTTGTAGATTCTTTTGGATCGACATATGAAACAATCGCAATTGGAGCAAGCATTTGTAAAAATCCTAATTTAAATACCCTAATAGCAACATCAATTGAAAATGATATCAAAATAAATACTACATATATTCCAATTGCTGCTGAAATAATAGGCATATAATTAATGGCATATTCACCATCTACTTCCCACCATAATAAATTACCAAATTTTGAAAAATCACGTCCGTCGGAATTATCCTGCATAATATCAGATTTGAAAAAATGTGACAATTTAGTACCAGTCGAATACATATTAGTAGATGAGTCCTCAAAATATTTCTGTGCAAAATCAAAGCAAGTAGAGTTTAGCATTGCATTAGAACCTAAAATATTATTTGGTGGGGTGCAATCGAAACCTTCTGCTGCCGCTACGGAAGGATTAATTGAAAAAAACGCTCCGTATATAGTAAACTGCATATCCTTAGATATTTCATCCATAGAATTTTCAATCGGTGTTCCACTGTTAGAGTTATTATTCGCTCCTGTATTAGTCGAATAATCCGTTCCAGTAACTAAAGCGCCTATAACATTATTATCGATAATAACACCTTGAATTTCTTGCGCTTTTGAAAATATTGTAGGCACTGTTACTAATAAAACTAAAGCAACTAACAAATTAGTTATTAATTTACCAAATCCCTTTTGTTTATCGCTAAATGCATTAGGATCTATCAAATATTGTATTAAAGAAAAACTTACTTTAAACAACATAAAAATGCCTAATAATGCATAAACACGACTAACTAAATCGCCAAATGCTTCATAAATATCTACCCTAGATAAATAAATAAATAATTTATATATATATGGTATTATAGAATATATACCATTATCTAAGAAGAAAGCTGCACTTCTCAGAAAATCAAAAACACTATCCATATAAATTAGTTCTCATAATATAATTAAACAGTTACAAGAGAGATTTTGCAAATTTACTAATTAATTATATTACTGTTCCTTCTCTTAAATTTCTCTCTATTTTTAATTATTTGCTTTCAACTGTCCCGCAGAACGGTTTACCATCAGGTCCAATTTGGATTGTTCCAGTACTAGAACCTCCACCAGTTTGATCATTAACCATATTAATAATAGTACCAAGTATCATTGGCAATAATAATAATATTATTAATATAATTAGCCTAGACCATAAATTATGTATAGCCCCTCTTAGTTTATCCTCATCTGAGCCTGTAATTGCTTGAATAAAGTTAATCATAGTCATAACTGTTACAATAATAACTCCTGCTATACATAATATCCATACACCTGCTTTGATATAATCGCCCAAATAATTTGAAACAAGTGTACATTCTTGCCCAACTTGTCCGCCAGCTAAATTAGATGCGCTTTGATGTCCAACTAAATGGCTTTTATCATTAGTGCCTTCTTCCAATCTTTTTTGGCTTGAATTGTCTATAGCTTTTTTCATTTCATCTTCAGAAATTTCTTGCCAATCGCTACCGCCTGAAAGCCAGCACTCACTTCCCAATGAATTTCCTAGCCCACCAGTAACCCAGCATCCTGCAGCATCAGCAATTTCTCCAAGGACAGGAATATCTACTATTTTTTTATCACTTACTGTAAATTTTTTAGTATCGTCATTTAACATATCATATTCATGTACAAATTTTAAATTTGGACAAGAACCGCTTTCTATAGCGTTTTTTACAGTATCATCATTTAAATCAAAGGCTACTTTTCCATTTCCCGTAGATGTGTTTTCAGCTTTAAGATTCCATATAGCATCATCACGTCTAACATTTTTGATTTCTGCACAATATTTTCCAGAAGATGTCTTGCCAAAATATACAGTTGCAGTTATGTGTGAAGTAACTAATTCTTCATTATCATAATTACACGAAACTGATTTTGCATAACTGTCGTTAGCGCTACAAAAATCAATTGCTTTAACTCCATCAATATTTATAAAAAGCATACTGAAAAATAATAAAAAACTAATACTAAATATTTTAATATTTTTCTTGTTCATAGGCTTACCTCCGCTATTATATATTTTCACACATATATTATAACATAAAAAAAAACAACAATAAATAGTTATTGTCGCTTTTTATCATTTTATTCTTCGGTCCCTCCGTTAATTATGTCTACATCAACATCTCCGACACCTTCAATAAATTTTTTACTACAGCTCCAAATATCAGAGCCAGAACTACCAGTAGCATTATCTTTTTCTTGAACGCCAGCTAAAAGATTAACAATTAACTGAACAATAATAACTACTAGGAATACTAATATAGCAGAGATAAGCCTAGAAATAAATGCTTTTTGATATTTTTTAATATCTTCTTCCTTTTTAGAAACTACTGACTTAGCAAAGTCAATCATTCCCCAAATAATCAATAATATTGGTACAACAATTTTAATAAGTCTAATAATTGTTGCCACTAAATTAATTAAAGTATTTGGTATCTCAATACCACCACATAACGTAGAAGCTCCATTTATGGAATCTAAAACACTAAATATCTCAAGCATAATATATCCCTACTTTCTTATCTATCAAACTACTTAGCTGAATTTGCACCATTGATAAATAATTTAAAGCAACTATCAACATCAGCAGTGCCACCTTCAACTACTTGTCCGACAAGATTTAACAATAATGTTACGATTGTAACTACTAAGAACACAATTACCGCTGCAATTAATCTCTTTAAGAATAATTTCTGTCCTGCTTTAATTTTGTCCTCATCACCACCTACTACGGCTTTAGCAAAGTCAATCATTCCCCAGATAATTAACATAACTGGTACAGCAACTTGAATTAATTTAATAATTAAACTAACTACATTAAAAATACCAGGTGGAATTTCCACTGAAATGCTACCAAAATTACAAGTGTCCAAAGTGTTTATTAAATTTATCATAATATTCTCCTTCCTCTACTTAAACATCATACTGTATTTTCGTCAAAATGTCAATATATTTGCTATCTTCAATTGACACTTTTTTAAACAAGTAGATTAAAAAGTTAAATTCACGTTTATTAGTTTTACGATAATTTAGTTTTATAATATAATAAGTACCGTTTCA
>CANQNL010000072.1 GCA_947625215.1 uncultured Bacilli bacterium
ATTGTTAGTAATGAAATAATGAATAAATTAAAACACCCTTTTAAAGATCAAGATTCATAATATAAATTACAATTTGTATGAGTAAGATTATCAAGTAAAATTTTAGGTAGCATTTAGGTAGCAAAATTTAAAATAAATAAAATTATTTTCTAATTTATTTTAATTAAAAAAGGTAAAAATCGGTTGTTTTTAAATAAAAAAATGCTAGTAAGATACATAAAGGGCTAAAATTTAATAGCCCCCTGAAGCTAGGTCGAAAGACCTAGCACTTTTTGTTTTTATATAGAAATTACAAGGGTTTAATTAATAAAGTCAAAACTTTTGAATTAATTTTAATGAAAACTCGAGAATTAACTTACTTCTTTTTATTTTATATTATTTAATATTAATATTTGTATACAAAATATTATATAAAAAAGTTCAAAAATGGTAATTACTTACAAGTGTAAAGTGGTTTGATAAGATATTGTTAAAACCTAAAATAAATTATATAATACATATAATAGGTGATGATAGTATGGATAGTAAATATGAAGATTTTAATGATGTTATTAATAATGTTACTGTTGATATGCCAAAAACAAAATTTGAATTAAATCAATTAAAATTAGAACATTATTATTTAGCTGATGGTGATGTTAATTTTGGTATGCCTATATCTACTAGTATAGAATTAGTTTCCAAGCTTGACTATGAAACTCAGAAAAACGTTTGGGAGAAAATAGTTACACACACATATATTAATTTAGACAATAATAAAAGTACTGTTTTTTATAAACAAAATATAGATGAAAAAATTATCAAACAAATAGAACAATATGATTTAAGAGAACTTAAGAATAATTACTTTAGTGATAGTGAACCTGAGAATTTTAGTTATTGGTCTATTACATATAATAGAAAATTTAATATAGTTGGTACTTATGACCAAGAAATTTCAGAATTTGTAGGCATTAGTAATATATTAGATTTTAAGGATATTATAAAAAGTGAGCCACAAAAAATCCAAGATAAAATACAAAGTTAATGGAGGTAGCATATGACATTAAAAGAATTATATATGCAAATAGAAAATCCACTAGATAATAAAGCTATTAAAAAATTAATTGAAATATATTCCAAAAGTAGTAATTTTTATACTATGCTCACACAGTGTATCAAAAAAGAAACCACAATGCTTATTAATAAATCTGATAAAGATAGATTTTATGTCGCAATGTTTAATCAGTGGAAAAACAACATTGTTTCTATGACAAAAAGTGAATTTGCAGAATTATATAGACGAGGAAGTTATAATCGGGATTTTGTTGCAATGAGAAATTATTTGAAAACTATACCAGATGTTTCTACTAAAAAAGAAGCAGATGAAATCCTACATAGTTCAAAGCCTGATAAAGTGTTAGAAGAAGCAATAGATAAATATAGATGGGATAAGTTGGGCGAGCTGAGTGGATGGACGCATATTTGTTCACGTTATGTTAGGGCTAAAAAAGATAAATATCCAAATGTGGAACATAGGTTATATTTAGACACTAATTCAACAGATACATACAATATGGTTAATATTTTAACCCAAAAATTTAATGAACATAAATTACCTTATTATTTTAAATTTGATGAAGCTGGGAATAGATCTGACACTATTGTTATTTATTCATCTACCGAGGATTTACTTAACAATGTTAAAATTTTAGAGGAAATAAAAAAAGAGCATCCAGATTTGGTATCTAAAGTACAAGAGCCACCACTTTTAACAGGAAAAATTGATGGTTGGATTGGTTATGGTTCAGAGCCTCACAAAGTTAATGGTGAAAAAACATCTTTTAATATGGTTAGGTCTAAGGCTATTGAAAAGGCAATTGAAAAGTCAACGAAGGAATGGACCTTAAAAAACAAAAATATGGAAATAAATTATAAAGATAAAAAAGTACTTTTTAGTGAATATCTAGCTGATGTAGCTACTGCTTATTTTATATCTAAGTTAGAAGATCCATTAAAAAGTACATCAGATAATATGGACAATTTTGTTAAATGTAAAGGCTATACTCCGCAGGACCTTCAAAATCCGCATTTTAGAAACGTTATTCATAATACGTTAAGTAATAATATGGATACTTTACTAACACAAATATGTAATGGTAAAGCGAAAGATGTTAGTTCCATTAAATGGAATGTTAGAAATAATAAAACCATTTCATTTACGGGCTATGATTTAGAAGAATTAATGAAGAGACTATCAAACCAAATAGTAAAACATGATTCTAGTTTTATTGATACTGTAAAAAATAATATAAAAATAGAATCTCAACAATATGGCATTGATACTGACAAATATTGTTTTGATAAGGACAAAGTTATAAGGATGCAACAAGTATATAGAGCAGAAAATCAAACAAAAAAAACAGAAGTAATGCAAACTAATAATCAAGATGTAGACTATGAAAGTCAAAATTTACCAATGACTACTTCACAAGTGGCTGAAAATAAATCTACCGAAGATACAATGACTACCCAAGAGCAACAAAATTTATTAAGTGTTTTATCACAAGCAGCTATTCAAAAAGCGCAAGAAGAAAAACCTACTATTGAAGAACCGCAACAAACTGAAATTGATAATGGGTTAGATAGTTATGTTATGTTAGAACAATCTATTAATCAAAATCCTAATTTAACTGATGAACAAAAAGCTCAAGCAAGACAGCAACTATGGCAAGATTTTGATAAATATGTCGACAAACATCCTGAACAAGGAGGAAAACATAGATAATTAGTATAGCAAATAAAAAAGTCCGAGAATTAGCTCGGACCTTTTTACATATATTTAGTTATTTCCAAAACTTGTCGAATTTTAGTAGTTTTGGAAAAATATTTCCAAAACTTGACTTTATATCGAATTTAATATATACTTATAACAGAGGTGAAAACTATGATAGAAAGAACAGAATATCTTGAACAATTAAAAAGGTTTA
>CANQNL010000073.1 GCA_947625215.1 uncultured Bacilli bacterium
GTAAACTAGGTAAGGAGAAAAATGTATGAGCGAAAGAAAAAAAAGAAATATAGTAATAGGAACACTTTGCGGAGTATTACTGCTTATGGCTGTAGGGTATGCCGCATTTAATACACTTTTAACTATAAATGGAACAACAAGTATAACTAGTAACTGGAATATAAAGATAACTGAAATTACTAGTAAAGGTATAGTAGGAAAAGCTTCGGATGAAGAATCCCAAGTGGTAGATGACTTAAAAGCTACTTTTAAAGCCAATTTAGTAAGTCCCGGTGATTCCATAACATATGATATAACCGTCGAAAACAAAGGAAATATCAATGCTGAGTTAAGTAGTATAAGTATGAGTGAAAATACAAATGACAGTATAAAAATAGAAACGTCAGTAATAGCTGAGGGTGATAAATTAAATCCTAGTAGTACGGCCACTTTAAGCGTGAAAGTCACATATAGTGATGATGTAACAACGCAACCTGATAATTTAAAAGCTGAAGTTACTGTAACATTAAATTATGTTCAGGAAGGAATGACTTCATCATTACCAGAGACAGTAGATTTTGAAACAGAATCAACAACAAGAGCCATTATCGTTACCGCGCCAAAAATAGAAGGAGCTACTTATGAGTTTCAAAAAGATACAGAAGGTTGGGTAAGCAATGAAGATCAAAGTAATAATGTATATACCTTTGACCAAATAACCCATAATACAGAACACAACATTCAGGTTAGAGTAACAAAAGAAAGTAAAGTAATAGAATCAGAGGTGAAACAAGTAAGGACTTTATTGTTGGAAAATGCGGCAAGTTGTTCAGCGTCCAGTGCTCCTGTAGGCGGACAAGCAATATTCCCAGAAGGATGTTCAAATGGATTAACTTGTAACTTATCAGTTAGTGGATGTAGTGATTGTTCTTCTGTATGCCAAGGCGGCATATGTTCTTGTGAAATAAGTAATTCTTCAGGTGGCCGGACAACTGTTTCAACAAGTATTAGTGATGGATATAATACGGTAACTAATTCTTGTCAAGAAGGTGGCCTTGGTACATGTGGTGGTTCTATTACGATTTAGTTAAATTCAAATGATAAATATGTAATGAAAAAAATCAGAAATTTTAAATAATATGAACCTCGTTTTTAGATGTAGAAACGAGGTTTTTATATACTATATTTTAGATATAAATTCTGATTTTTCAAATAAAAAACTCGTATTAATTACGAGTTTAAATATTTCTAAATAGATTTCTTTTGCGTATAACTACATATGCAAGACTAGCTACTATTAAAGCAATAACACCACTTATTATAGGAAGATTTAATCCTGTTTTAGGATTATCATTTGTGATAATTTCCTTTGGAGTTTCTTCAACATATGTATTTTCTTTAAAATTATTAGAATAACGAATTACATAAGAACTAAGTTTATGTTCATCATCATATCCAAAACCTTGAAGAAGAAATTTGTCCTGATAAGCTAAAATGTGTGTTAAATCAATTCTTTCTATTCCCATTTCTTTAGCTACATCGTGACTCTCGATAAATTCACCTTCAGGATTTAAAACATATAAGTAACTTTCTACAGAATCCTGATTTCTTTCTTCTCCCAAGTTAGCATCATCTTTGTATCCAACAACTACAATATAATCATCAGAATATCCACTAATATCATAATAGTGTAAATTACCTTCTGATTTTTTAATCCACTGTACTTTTCCATTTAAATCTGTTTTCATAATGAAAGTATAACTGTGTCCGCTTTTTTTGGCTTCACCAACAACGTAATAAGCATCAGGCGCATTATATTGATTACTTATAAAAATAGAATCATATTCTTCTGGAAAATTATCAGTCCAGAAGTTAGAAAACAACATTTCGTGGCCAGTAATTTTGGCGATTTTTTCTTTTGAAACATCAGCGTAATTTTCAGTAGTAACATCATTTGTTGAAGCATTAATTGTATAAAGTTTTAATGAATCATAATTTTGAAAATCGTCATTATCTGCTACTTCATCATCAATAAAGCCTTTTGTAATAACATAAATAGTTCCGTTGTCATAATAAATATCTCCGTCATAAATGTCTGAATCATCATCTAGATAAATATAAGAATGTGTATCAAAAGTACCTGTTTCCTTTGGTATTTTTACAATATATAAAGATCCATAATTTTCATAATCAGTTTCAAAAAACAAACCATAAATATAATTGTCATCTTGTTCAAGCCCAACGTAAACGCCCCAACTATTTTCAGATTCCCAAAGAACATTTGTCCCGTCTTTAGAAATTTTCCTTATAACTCCGACACCATTTTCATTAAGAGAAGATGTATAATATGCATTTTCATCTTCGATAGTTTCATCAAAATATAAATAATTATAAGAAGATCCTTGCTTTAACTGCCAATCAAAATTAATATATTCTTCTGCTTCTGCACTCATCATCGTCAAAAAGAATAAACAAATAAAAAATATAACCTTCTTCATCTTTACCTACTTTCTGCTTAGATTATAACTTAAATTATAAAAAAGCACAATACAAAAATATAATTTTTTTTATAGTGTACACTATTTTATAGTATTTACCTATATTGTTCAAACTTATTTTTTATCTCATATACTTTTTATAGGTGACTAACTATTAAAAGTCAATATATTTTTAATAGAAAGTTATAAATGGAAAAGTATCCCACGCCAAAAAGAT